>WTAE01000003.1 GCA_013139765.1 Sulfurovum sp. | reverse complement strand
AAGAGCTTAAAAAACATGCTTTAAAACGCAGAGAGTTTTCTATTACAGACAAAGCATTAAAAGTACTCATTGATGAGTATACACGTGAAGCAGGGGTGAGAAACTTGCGTAGACGCATTGCTGGACTCATGCGTAAGTCTGCAAGACAACTGTTAGAAGATAAAAATAAAAACGAAATAGCTGTCACAAAGAAAAACTTAGAAAACTTTACCGATAAAAAAGTTTTTGAAATCTCACGTGTAGATGCAAAACCACAAGTGGGGATTATCTCAGGCTTAGCTTGGACTGCCGTGGGTGGTGATGTACTGACCATTGAAGCTATTAAAATCAAAGGTAAAGGGGCTTTACAGCTTACGGGAAGCCTAGGCGAAGTGATGAAAGAGTCTGTGCGTATTGCACACTCTGTGGTGAAGAAACTCATTGACAACAAAGAGTTGGCTATTTCACCTTCAGTGATACCACACTCACTGAAAGAGAGAGAAGAACGCATACCTATCGACCCTTCTGAAGTCTACAAGCGTTATGACTTACACATACATGTACCTGAAGGTGCTACACCTAAAGATGGACCATCTGCGGGTATTGCAATGGTGTCTGCGATTGCTTCGATACTCTCTGCACAAAAGATTGATAATAAAGTTGCCATGACAGGTGAAGTAACGTTAACAGGAAAAGTGTTGCCAATTGGTGGGCTAAAAGAGAAACTGATTGCAGCCTATAAAGCAGGGGTGAAAAAAGCACTGATACCAGCGAAAAATTATGAACGTGATTTGGAAGAGATTCCAAATGAAGTGAAAAAGAATATTAAGATTATTGGTGTATCACATGTGAATGATGTGTTAAAAGAGATTTTTGTAAAGTAAGTAAAAGTGTGAGAAGGGTGGTTTAATACCACTCTTTAATGTGTAGTTCTGCAAGGTTAAAGTGGGAAGCCCACTTTAACTCTTTTTTATGACCACTGCTTCATTTTAGTAGCGAGGTCGTCTTCTTTAATTGGTTTTCTCATAAAGTCATTTGCACCATTGTCAAATACTTCTGATTTACGCGTGTCATCTGTTGAGAGGACAATCACTGGAATATGTGCATTCTTCATGTCTGATCTAAAGATTTTCAAGAACTCTATACCATCTACAATTGGCATCATAATATCTAATAAAATGAGACTTACATCATCCATCGTTTTGAGTTTGTCTAGTGCATCAGAACCATTCTCTGCTTCTACGATCTCAGAGACCGTAGGATTCTTTTTTAAAAGCGTTTGTAATAATTTTCTGTTGATGAAGTCATCATCAACAAGTAATACTTTAAGTCCCATATGTGTTATCCTCTATACTTTTTAATAATATTTTCAATCTCATCTTTTGTTGCAGCGTTTGAAATGGCTTCACCATTTCTGACTGTTACATCTTGAGGATTATTGTCTTCTTGTGCCGAAATTATAGCTACATTTTCGTTGCTACTGCTGATATTCTCTGTGATAAGATTTCCATCTGTAAAGAGTATATCGTATGACTGGCTTGTAAGTGCATCTTCGAGTGTATTGAGATCTTCTAGAATGTCATACTCATACCCAAGGTTTTCAACTACTTTTGCTAAAACTCTACGGGCTAAAAGGAACTTTTTCGCAATAAGAATTTTCTTTGTTTCTGTTTCAACACTTACTAATGGATCTTCCTCTTCAGGCATATCAATCAAGAGAGCATCTTCATCTTCTGTCAGCGTTAGTGTATCGATTTCTTCTGTTTCTTCCACGGCTGGCTCTTCAACAGAGGTATCATTTTCTACAACAGTGTCAACTTCTGGTACAGAGGTTTTTTCTACAGCTGAAATACTTGCTTTGTCCGACAAGAACTTGTTAAGGATATAAAGCAACTCAGTAGTTTCGATAGGCTTCGTAATATACTCATCCATACCTTCACCTAAGAATCTCTCTCTATCCCCTTTAAGCGCATTGGCTGTGAGTGCAACAATTGGTACGTGTGCCAACTCTTCATCTTCTTCATAATCAAGAATTTCATGTGTCGCTTCAATACCATCCATCACTGGCATTTGAATATCCATAAAGAGAAGGTCGTAGTTACCTGATCTTCTTTTTTCAAATGACTCTAGACCATTGTTTGCAATGTCAACCGTAATTCCATGCTCTTCAAGAATACGTTTGATGAGTTTCTGGTTAATGATGTTGTCTTCTGTAACCAGAATATGTGCATCAAATTTGGTCTGTTGTGACACTACCGAATCTTCCACAAGTTGTGGTGTTGTATTGGCAGTGGCAGAAAGTACAGCTTTAAGTTTAGACAGTGTTATTGGTTTAAAGATAACGTTTGACTGTTCTACCCCTAACTCTTCTACTTTTCCACGACTTGTAACATTGGCAATGATGATAAGTTTAGACTTATCCATGTGATGAATAGCATCGAGAATGTTTTGTTTTGCTTTATCAATATCAATCCAGAAGTTTTTACAACTATCATTGTTGTCAAGATCTTTGAGCTCACCAATAGATTCAAAATGTTTTACTTCTGGTCCAAAGTACTCTAGATATGTTTCTAAGTACTGGTCCAGTTTTGTTGGAATATCTTGCTCATATTTACCAATAGCAATATCTGTAAATGCTTGATTGTAGTTCGCTTCTGTAGAACTTACAGCCTCTAACGGAATAGTAAAGAAGAATGATGTACCATGGTCTTTTGCAGACTCAAGTTCAAGTTCTCCACCCATAAGTTCAACAAACTGACTAGAAATAGTAAGTCCAAGTCCTGTACCACCATATTTTCTCGTAACCGATACATCCGCTTGAGAGAAGGCATCAAAGATACGTGATTGCTGGTCTTTCGTCATACCAATACCATTATCTTGTACTACAAACTTAATGTGACCGTTTTCTTCATTGGTGATTTCAAGGTTAACCTCTCCACCATAAGAAGTAAATTTAACGGCATTTGAAAGAAGGTTAATAACAA
>WTAE01000138.1 GCA_013139765.1 Sulfurovum sp. | reverse complement strand
GAAGCCAATGGTCTTGATGAGACTGTTCATGGTGAAAAAGTGATGAATGCCTAAGGCATTCATTTCACAGAACTTTATATAAAGGAATTATAATATGAAAAAAATTGAAGCAATAATCAAACCATTTAAATTGGAAGATGTAAAAGATGCGCTTGTAGAAGCTGGTATTGAAGGTATGACTGTATCTGAAGTAAAAGGGTATGGTCGTCAACAAGGTCACTCAGAACTTTACAGAGGGGCAGAATACGTTGTTGAATTTATCCCTAAGGTTAAAATTGAAATTGTAGTAAGTTCAGATGAATATGCTGACATTGTGGTTAAAGCCATTCAAGAAAATGCTAAAACCGGTAAAATCGGTGATGGTAAAATCTTTGTATCTGACATTTCTAAAACAATCCGTATTAGAACAGACGAAGAAGATGCAGAAGCACTCTAAACCTTCTTTAGACAAGGATTTTCCTTGTCGAACTCTTAGATGATTAAAATTTAATCACTATTTTAACTGTATATCTCTAAAAAATTTCGTTACTGCCTTATTTTATAACACCCATCCCTTTTAAACATTATTCATACTTGTTATACTTATGTACTTAAAAAACTAGGAGATTTCTATGGAAATGAGTTATGTACTTGATACCCTCTTTGCCCTGTTTGCAATGACACTTATCATCTTTATGGTACCAGGATTTGCAATGCTCGAAGCAGGACTGGTAAGAACAAAAAATGTCACCACTGTGCTTACGACAAATATCATGATTTATGCTGTGGCCTCAATGTCATTTTTACTTGTAGGGTATACGCTTGCCTTTGGTGCCTGGGAAAATGAAAGTATGAGTATCTATGCTGTCTTTCTTTTTCAAATGGCATTTGTAGGTAAAACGGTGAACATTATGTCTGGAGGAGTGAGTGAAAGAACACGTATCGTTCCACTTGCTTTCTTCACGGTTATAATGGCTGCACTTATCTATCCTTTAGTGGTCAATGTCACATGGGGTGCAAACTTACTCTCAGGTACCCTGTTCGATATCTCAGCAATGCATGACCTTGCTGGTTGTACTGTGATACATTCAACCGGTGCATGGGCACTACTTGCAGCTATTCTCATCATAGGTCCAAGAAAAGGACGTTATGGAAAAGATGGAAGAATTCGTGTAATTCCTGCATCAAATATACCTTTAATAGTCCTTGGTGCACTTTTACTTTGGATTGGTTGGTTTGGATTTAATGGGGGTTCCGTAGGCTCAATTGCGTCCAAAGATAAGGCTGATTTGGTTGCCCTTACAATCATGAATACAAATACAGGTGGATTGGCAGGAGCCATTATAGTGGGTATCATTATGTATGTGCAGTACAAACGATTTGATATTACGATGATCCTCAACGGTGCATTGGGTGGACTTGTATCTGTTACCGCAGGTGCAGATGTGTTTGATATGTATGCACCAATCTATGTTGGGGCTATAGGTGGTGCCATAGTTGTGTATGGTGTTACAATGTTTGACAAACTCAAATTGGATGATCCCGTAGGTGCATTGTCTGTCCACCTACTCAATGGTATATGGGGTACTATTGCTGTTGCCTTATTTGCAGATGTAGCCATGTGGGACCAAGTGAAAGGTGTACTGGTTGTTGGTGTATTTGCATTTAGCGCATCATTTACAGTCATGTACATTATCAACAAGGTCTCACCATTTAGAGCTGCAAACGATGAACAACAACAAGGACTTGATATCGAAGAGTGTGGGCTTGAAGCCTATCCGGAATTCAGACGTAGTATATAAAGGAACAAATTATGAAAAAAATAGAAGCAATTATTAAACCATTTAAACTTGAAGATGTAAAAGATGCGCTTGTAGAAGCTGGTATCGAAGGAATGACCGTATCGGAAGTAAGAGGTTACGGACGTCAACAAGGACACTCAGAACTGTACAGAGGTGCAGAGTATGTGGTTGAGTTTATCCCAAAAATTAAAATTGAAATTGTTGTAAGTTCAGATGCCTATGCCGATATCGTTATCAAGGCCATTCAAGAAAATGCTAAAACAGGTAAAATCGGTGATGGTAAAATCTTTGTAACTGACATTTCTAAAACAATTCGTATCAGAACAGATGAAGAAGATGCAGAAGCACTTTAAAACACTTAAACACTAAACTTTTTTGTTTAGTGTTTAAACTTTACTATCTTTTCCTCACTCCCTCTTATTACCCACTCTACATTTTTTATACCAAACTCACGCTCGTAGATACGAATATCCAATTGTTTAAGTCTATAAAGTGTTTTGTTAACATCAGTATAAGACGTCTTAAACGCGTATTCAATCTCTTTTTCATACAAAGTCAATTCAGCCTTAGCCAAAACATCTTTCACAGCCAAAGCATACGCTCTAGCCATGCCACCAGTCCCTAACTTTATACCACCAAAATAACGTACAATAAGTACTGCACAGTTTATAAGTTCTTCTCCACGTAACACATTCAATACTGGTGTTCCTGCACACCCTTTAGGTTCACCATCATCTGAAGAATTTTCAACTATTTGATCAAATTCATTGAGGTAGCGTAAAGCATACACCACATGATTCGCTTTGGGATGTTCTTTTTTGAGTTTTTCTTGGTATCCAGGAAATTCTGAAATGGGCACAAGTTTTGTAAAAAATTTGGAGCGTTTGACTTCTGTTAAAAATTCATAGCTCTGTGTGATAGTTTGCACTATATCTTTTGAACTCTATCTACAATGAGGTCAACAAACTTTTCATCGGTATTCATACACTCTGCAACAATATAATCATCATACTTTATTTTCTCAGCTATCTCTCTGTGTTCAATATCAAGCTCAAAAACCGTCTCTGAGTTGTCTAGAGTGAACGCTAAAGGGAAAATAAGTACTTTCCTATGGTAAGGGTTACGTAAGACATCAACGAGGTTAGGTTCGAGCCATGAAGAGGAACCAACTTTAGATTGGTAGACCAGTTTAACCTCATGGAACTCTACCCCACGCTCTTTAAGATAAATTTTAATGGCTGAAGCATTCCCCTCAACTTGATTTTGATACGGGTCTCCTGCTTGAATAATACTCGTTGGCAATCCATGTGCAGAAAGTAACAGGTCGTACTCTTTCGTCTCTTTACCCTGCATCGCTTCAATAATCTTATCACATGAGGCTTCAATATAATCATAATCATCATAATAAGGATCAATCACTTTAATCGTGGGATGATAATCCATCTCTTCACAACGTGTCTGTATATCTTCAACAGACGAGAGTGTTGTAGTAGAGGAATATTGAGGATACATAGGAAAAAGAATTAACTCTTCAATGCCTTCTTTTTTACAAGCTTCAAGTGCGACATCAGCAAATGGAGGTACATAACGCATAGCAGCGTAAATAGGCATATCTAGTTTTTTCTTCAGTTCAACAATTAAGGCTTCGGTTAAGGCAGGCAAAGGTGATTTACCTCCCAACAAAGCATAATTCTTTTTCACATCTTCTAAACGTTTAGTAATAATAATCCAAGAAACAAACTTACGTAAATATCTATCCATGACCAAAATGTTTTTATCTGAAAACATATTACGTAAAAAGAGTTCTACTTCATCGACACTATTGGGTCCACCCATGTTAAGAAGAAGCAGTGCTTGTTTATTCATAATTCTTGTACCTTTTAAGTCAAAATACGCATTTTAGCGCTTAAGTAT
>WTAE01000251.1 GCA_013139765.1 Sulfurovum sp. | reverse complement strand
AATTTTTACACTTCCTAGAAGAGTGAATCTTTACCCATTTTCTTAAAAAAGAGTTCATGTTTGGCACTTTTAATAGTGATACCGTTGACACCATACTTTTTCTCTTTTGTAATAATAAATCTTGCATCAAAAGTTTTGTGTAGGGTGTGACTGACATAAGAGTGTAGTGAAGACCTACATGCCATTCTTGTTTTAGTTAAATTTGTATAATAATACTTCGTTTTGGCATCTACCCTTAACAAACCTGTAATGCGATTACAGGCATCAAAACCTGAAATTTTCATATTTTTTCCATCAAACTCCACAATGGATCTGGCTTTACGTACCTCTTTACCATCTATAGCAAGTAAGTGCCAAGATCCAGTGAGGTTTTTAAAGTCCATGCTTTCTGCAGAAAGTGTCTGCGTAAAGAAAGTGAAAAGTAAAGCGGCGATGAAGAGTGTTTTAGAAGACATTTAAATTTCCTTGGCATTTAGAATACGCTGAGTACCTACGTTAATCAGAGAATTCTATTTATTTAGATAGTATAATATATATTATTTAATGGAGTATAAATGAAACATTTATTTCTTTTTTCTTTTTTCTTTTCTCTGCTTTTTTCTGCACCCATTGAGATGAGTAGTACACAAGCCGAGTATGTGGCTAAAAAGGTTTGGCAAAATGAGGGTGCGGGAAAAGATAAGTACCTTGTATGGTGGAACAAAGGTGAAGACTTTGCTTCTGTGGGTATTGGACATTTTATCTGGTTTCCTAAAGGCCATACAGAACGTTTTAGAGAAGTATTTCCTATGCTCATTACTTTTATGAAAGAAAGAAATGTAGACATGCCTACGTGGCTTAATGCCAACACTGACTTTCCTTGGCAGACAAAAAAAGCTTTTTTCGCTGCAAAAAAAGCAGAAACAAAACAGTATAGAGAACTCTTTTCTTTTCTTAAAAAAACGTTTTCAACCCAAGCTGCATTTATGGCTAAACGTTTGAGTGAAGCACTACCACAAATGTTAAAAAGCATTGACACTCAAAACAAAGCAAAAGTGATAAAAAGACGTTTTTATGAAGTCATGTACAACAAAGATGGCAAGGTGAATGCACGTGGTTTGTATGTGCTTTTGGACTATACAAACTTTAAAGGTGAGGGGACCCTTAAAAGTGAACGTTATAACGGCCAAGGTTGGGGACTTCTACAAGTACTTTGGCATATGGATGATAAAGAAACAAACAAACAAAAAGCCTTTGCCCAGTCTGCTTCTCGTATGTTAAGTAGACGTATTAAGAACTCACCACCTGCACGTGGAGAAGAGCGTTGGCGAAAAGGATGGAACGTGAGGCTAGATACGTATTGGAAATGAGTAATTTGCAAGTAAACAAAGCGGAAATAAATCACCTAAGTTATTGGCTAGATATGCTCTCTAAATACGCAGGGGGACTTGCGGCAATTTTAGTGATGATACTCTCACTTTTAGTGGTCTATGATGCAGGGATGCGGTACCTTTTTTCAGCGGGATCCATTGCCTTACAAGAGTTAGAATGGCATCTTTTTGACTTAGTGTTTTTACTAGGGCTCTCTTACGCTTTGAAACATGACAAACATGTACGTGTTGATATCTTTTTTGAAAAGTATTCTGTGCAAAAAAGAGCCATTGTACAAATACTGTCTATGTTGCTTTTGGTACTTCCTTTTTCTTTACTTTTTTTAGTGGATGCATTTGATATGACGGTACAGTCTTATCTGCAAGCTGAAGTCTCTGCAGACCCTGGAGGTTTAGCGTATCGTTGGGTGATTAAAGCGATGTTGGTTTTGGCTTTTGTGATCTTGGCTGTTCAAGCATTCTCTGAAATATTAAAAGCCTATGCAAAAATAGAAAACAAAATTGTCTTGTGGCGTACGCTAAGATTTGTTTTACTTTTGGGAACTTTGATTTATGTGGCTTGGTATAACAGAATGGAGTTTTTATTTGAACCTGTGTACCTGATGTTTGCACTCTCTTTACTCCTGTTGATGTTGGGGTTTCAAGTGGCTTTTGTATTTGCAGGGGTGGCACTGTTGTTTGCTGGTATTTCGGATGAAGTGGGGTTACATGTTTTAGAAATGCTTCCTTACCGAACTTATGGAATCATGGGAAATGTGACACTGATGGCCATTCCTCTCTTTATCTTTATGGGGCTCATTTTAGAAAAGTCCAAGATGGCAGAGGGCTTGTTACTCTCCATGGCAAAACTTTTTGGAGCAGTCCGTGGAGGGCTTGCAATTTCTGTGGTGCTTGTGGGTGCCATACTTGCGGCGAGTACAGGTATCGTAGGTGCTTCTGTGGTCATGATGTCACTTATTGCCTTGCCACTCATGCTTAAACACAAATACTCACCGGCTTTAGCTTCGGGGAGCATTGCGGCTTCAGGGACACTAGGACAGCTTATTCCTCCATCTATTGTACTCATTGTTTTGGGTGATCAAATGCATCTCTCTGTGGGAGATCTTTTTCGTGCTGCGGTGGTTCCAGGACTTTTGCTTATTACCCTCTATGTGATTTACATTCTTGTTGTCTCTTATTTTAATAAAGACTTAGCACCTGCCATTGTTTCAGAAGAACCTTACTCGCAAATTGTCAAAGATGCACTCAAAGAGATTGTGCCACCTTTGCTTCTTATTGGGGTCGTGCTTGGGAGCATTTTTATGGGGATTGCATCTCCTTCTGAGTCAGCAGCCATTGGTGTATTGGGTGCTGTGGTACTTGCTGTGACAAAAAAGACATTCTCCTATGAAATGTTACGCTACGCTGCCATTGAAACAGTTAAACTAACGGCCATGATTTTCATGATACTCATTGGGGCCACTGCCTTTTCACTGGTCTTCAATGAACTAGGTGGTGGAGATATGGCTTTGGCATTTTTTACGGGTGATTTAGGGAGCCAATGGCACTTTATACTTATTGCGATGTTGGTGATATTTCTTTTAGGGTTTTTTATTGACTTTATAGAGATTGCTTTTGTGGTGGTGCCTATCTTGGTGCCTATTGTGGCTTCTTTTGGCATAGACCCTATATGGTTTGCTGTACTCATTGCCATGAATCTACAAGCCTCTTTCCTCACCCCACCTTTTGGTTTTGCACTCTTTTATCTCAAAGGTGCTGCGGGTGATAAAGTGCGTACTGGGGATATTTATAAAGGGGTCATACCTTTTATACTTTTACAACTTTTGGCACTTTTAATTGTGTTGCTTTATCCTGAGTTGATTTATGTGTTTGGGAAGTAAAATACTAAGTAAATAATCTTGAAAAGAAAGAGCCTTTACCTGCAAGTTTGTCGATGAGTTCAAAATAGTACGTCTCATTTTTTAAACCAAGTTCTGGATAGGCTAACTTTTCATCTGGCATAACCACAATGGTAAAAGGCACAGAACGTATTTTAAAAGCTTCTGCAAGTTTTGGGTTTTGACTTACATTACATTTTACAACGGGAATGCCATTCTCTTCACCATAACTTTCTAGTCTTTCATCAATGAGTTTTGAGAGCATTTGGCAAGGGCCACATGTGGGAGAGTAAAAGTCTACGAAGACGGGTTTTTCATTGTTTTTAATGATGTTTGTATAATTATTATCTGTGAGTTCCATGGCTTGAGTATAGCATAATCTGTGCTATAATTCGAGATAATAAATCACTACAAGTAGGGAAAAGCCATGACAGCAAGAGCAGCCATTGATTTACTGCGTGAACGTATGAATGAAGTCATTATTGGTCAGGAACATGTCATTGACAGGCTGATTTTGGGTCTTCTCGCAGATGGTAATGTCTTAGTAGAAGGTTTACCTGGTTTGGCAAAAACACAGAGTGTCAAAGCGTTGGCAAGAAATATAGAGTCAAAGTTTTCACGTATACAGTTCACACCCGACCTTTCACCTACTGAAGTGTTGGGTTCTGAGCGATTGCTAGAATCAGATGGCAAAAGTTCTTATAAGTTTTTTCCTGGACCCATTTTTGGAAATATTGTTTTAGCGGATGAAATTAACCGTGCACCTTCTCAAGTACAAGCTGCCATGCTCGAAGCGATGGAAGAGCGTCAAGTAACCATTGTGGGTAAAACCTATAAGCTCCCTGAACTTTTTATGGTGATGGCCACGCAAAACCCCATAGAAGAAGAGGGGACTTTCCCTCTGTCGGAAGCACAAAAAGACCGTTTTTTGATGCATGTAAAAATTGATTATGTCAATATGCCATCTGAATTTAAAATGATGAAAATGGCAGAAGAACAAAGGTACAATAAACCGCAAGAGCAAAGTAAAATTTCACAGGCACTCATTTTTGCAGCACGTAAAGAAGCTTCGTCTGTGACCCTGAGTGATGACCTGGGTAAATATATTGTTGAGTTGGTCTTTGTAACACGGTACCCACTGCGTTATAGCCATCAATTGGAAGTGATTATAGAAAGAGGTGTGAGTCCTAGAGCAACTTTGGCATTAAGCCATTGTGCACAAATACATGCTTGGTTAGAAGGAAGAGATGCTGTTACAGTTCACGATATACATGCCATAGTGCATGATGTGTTTCGTCACCGTATTACTTTAACAGAACATGCCCTCTTTAACCATAAAACCAATGATGAAGTTATTGATCTTGTGCTTGGACTTGTGAAAGTACCTTCTCCTTCAGATATAAAAGAGGAAAGTAAATAGTGAAAATTGAATTGAAACACAGTACGGTGGAAAACTTGGAATTGTTTTCTCAAATGTTAAAAAAAGATGTCAATGTGATGTTGGAAGAAGCATTGGAACAGTACTTTGATGCAGCACAAAAAAGACTTATGGAAAAAAATATAAACGATGAAAATGCCATGACCAACTTGGATTTTGATGAGTTTTGGGATGATATGGATTTGG
>WTAE01000239.1 GCA_013139765.1 Sulfurovum sp. | reverse complement strand
TAGAACTCATTGATGCAGGACTTGAAGAGATAGAAGAAGCCATCGAACCTCAAGAAGAAGGTGAAGACAAAGCCATCATTAAAATATTTGCTGAATTTGAAGCATTTGGTGACTTAAACAAAGCCCTAGAAGAGATGAACATTGAAGTGAAGTCTGCAAAACATGAACGTATTGCCAATACACCTATTGATTTAACAGATGAACAAATGGAAGAAGTAGAAGTCCTCATTGACAAACTAGAAGACGATGAAGATGTCCAGGCAGTGTATACAAATATCAATTAAGCTTTTGCCTTAAGACATAGGGTAAGATGCCTCCATTTAAGTAGTAACTTAAATCTACGGGGGTATCTAGACGTACATCCACTTTAAAACTAAACACAGCGCCATCTTCTTTTTCTACTTTTACTTCTAACTCACTTCGTGCTTTGAGTGTGGCTAAACCTTTTAGCGTAAAACGTTCCGAGCCATCTAAACCTAGACTCTCTGCTGACTCTCCCTCTTTAAAACTCAAAGGTAAAACACCCATACCCACTAAATTGTTTCGGTGTATACGTTCATAAGAAGTAGCGATGACTGCTTTTACACCCAAAAGTTCTGTACCTTTGGCTGCCCAGTCACGTGAAGAACCCATACCATAGTCTTTCCCTGCTAAAACGATGAGAGGCACTTCTTCTTGTTTGTACAACATCGCAGCATCATAGGTATATCCCTCTTTTTCTTGAGGAAAATGTTTGGTGAAGCCACCCTCTTTAGGAGAGACTAGTCTGTTTTTTATGCGTTCATTGGCAAAAGTACCACGTATCATGACTTCATGGTTCCCTCTGCGTGAGCCATAAGAGTTAAAATCTTTTACTTCAACCTTATGGGCTTGTAAGTATTGTCCTGCAGGGTAAGTAGCAGGTATTTTACCCGCAGGAGAAATGTGGTCAGTGGTCACGGAATCTCCCAAGTTTAACAAGGCACGTGCCTGTACAATATCTTCAATAGCCTCAGCCTCTTTTTGAAAGTTATCAAAATATGGTGGCAAACGTAAGTAGCTAGAGTCTTCATCCCAATGGTAAATGTCATCTTCTGGTATTTTTAAGTTTTTCCAACGCTCTTCTCCTTCTAAAATGTCTGCATATTTTTCTGCAAAGACTTCAGGTTTAATGTACGTGGACATGAGTGAGACAATCTCCTCTTCTGAAGGCCACAATTCTTTTAAATACACCTCTTTACCATCACTCCCAATGCCAAGCGCTTCTGTTTCAAAGTCTATACACATTGTTCCTGCCAAAGCATAAGCTAAAACCAATGGAGGGGACGCTAAAAAGTTACTTTTGACTTGTGGGTGTATACGTGCTTCAAAGTTTCTATTGCCTGAGAGTACGGCAGAGACTATGAGGTCTTTTTCTACTATCACTTTTTGCAAGACTTCATCTAAAGGACCACTATTTCCTATACAAGTTGTACAGCCATATCCTACAATTTGAAAGCCTAAGTCTTCTAAGAAGGGGAGTAAACCTGCCTCTTTTAAATACGCTTCGACCACTTTAGAACCAGGGGCCAAAGATGTCTTAACATACGTAGGCACAGATAAACCTCTTTTGACTGCAGCACGTGCCAGTAAACCCGCAGCTAACATCACCGAAGGATTAGAAGTATTGGTACATGAAGTAATAGCAGCAATGACTATAGAGCCATCACAAAGTGATATATCTTCATTTTTAAAGCTTAGGCTTTCACATGCTTGTTTAGAAGCAACGTGACATGAAGTGCTCCTGCCTTCATCATGCAAAGACGATTCATCATCAAGCACGGACAAAGACTTTTCATCTATCTGCCGACCGTAGTCTGTTGCAAGGATGTTTAGAAATTTCTCTTTCACATCTGCTAGGTCTATACGGTCTTGTGGTCTTGCAGGCCCAGCAATGGAAGGCACAATCGTCGCTAAGTCTAGTTCTACCACTTTACTGTAGTTGGCTTCTGTTGCAGCATCATAAAAGAGGTTTTGTGTTTTTAAATACTGCTCTGCCCTTACAGCATCATCCCTTCTATTGGTCAATCTCATGTACTCTAATGTCACCTCATCCACAGGGAAAAACCCCATGGTTGCACCATACTCAGGAGACATATTTGCCAAAGTGGCACGGTCTGGCAAAGAGAGGTTTTGCATCCCCTCACCAAAATACTCCACAAACTTTTCAACCACATCTTCTTGACGCAGTAGCTCAGTCACACGTAAAACCATGTCTGTTGCAGTCACACCCACGCAGAGTTTACCACTCAGTTTTACCCCTAAGACTTCAGGGATTTTCATACTATATGGCTCACCCAAAGCCACCGCTTCAGCCTCAATGCCACCCACACCCCAACCCATCACACCCAAAGCATTAATCATGGTGGTGTGTGAGTCCGTTCCTATGAGTGTGTCAGGGGAGAGTATGATTTCATTTTCTTTTCTTGTTTGGCTTACTACCGTGGCAATGTACTCTAAATTAACCTGATGCACAATGCCTGCCCCAGGAGGAAATACACGGATGTTATCAAACGCTTTTTGTGACCATTTAAGTAGCGCATAACGCTCTTGATTTCGTTCATACTCTTTAGAAAGGTTTTGTCCCAAGGCTTCTTTCGAACCAAAGTAGTCTACCTGTAAAGAGTGGTCAACTATAAGATCAATAGGTACAAGAGGGTTAATCTGTGCAGGGTCTCCCCCCTCAGCTAACATGGCAGTACGAAGTGCAGCAAAGTCTACAATACATGGCACTCCGGTAAAGTCTTGCATGACGACACGCGAAGGGTAATACGCAATCTCTTCTACTTTTGTTTGATGCCTCTGCCATTTGGCGAGTTTTTCTATGCTTTCTTCTGTAACATTTACTTTGTCTTGGTGGGCTAAAAGATTTTCAAGCAGTACTCGTATACTGTAAGGGAGTTTTGAGAGTTCAATGTTAAAATGTTTGGCAACATCATTTAAATCATAATACGTGTAGTCCACACCCTCATGTAAGAGTGTCCGTTTACAAGCTATTTCGGCCATGTGAACTCCTTTAAGAGTTTATGACAAAAGATACACTTTCACTGTGTAGTTGTTGTAGAGTATTGGGAATTAAAAGGGGAGGAATAAGGTGGGGTAACCCACCCTATTTTTTTAAGTCTATTCTATTTTTCGTACTGTTCTACAAAGTCTTCGTAATTACCTTCAAAGTCAATAATGCTACCGTCTTCGTTTATTTTGATAATACGGTTTGCAAATGCATCGATGAGTTCTCTA
>WTAE01000096.1 GCA_013139765.1 Sulfurovum sp. | reverse complement strand
AAACAAGATAGAATGCACTGTTATCTTCTATAACAACTTGTGTCTCTACTACTGGCTCTACAGGAGCAAGATCTCCTCCCGCAAATGCTAAACCGCCCAGTGCCATAATTGACACAAGTGATAATGTAATTTTATTCATTTTTATCCCTTCTTATGAATATTTTCATACGACAACCTCTTAAAGTCATACCCCTATGATATGTAGTAAAAGTAATGTATTGTTTAATAGTATATCTCAATATAAACTATTAATCTATCCTATAAGCGAAGAAAATAATTAAATTCAGAGTTTTATGCTAGGCTTATTTTCTAGTTCATGATTGGGGTATACTATAGGATTAAAGTACATAAAGGAAGAAATCATGAATAAAAATGAAAAACTTGCGCATTATTATGCCAGATGTGATATTGAATCTCTCAGAGGAGAGCCAAAAAACTTATTGGAAAAAGCGAAAAAAGAGGTAGAAGAGATTGACGTCAATGATATTGATTTAGACAATATGATTTTAATTGATGTACGAGAGGCAGATGAATTTGCATCTGGCACCATCCCTGCCAAAAATGTTTTTACCATACCAAGAGGAAAACTAGAATTTGCAGTAGATGACAAACTAGTCGATGTAAGTGATCATCAAGTTGTATGTTACTGCTTAAAAGGTGCCAGAGGACTACTAGGTGCAAAAACCCTGAAAGACCTTGGTTTTACAAATGTAGTAAATTTAAAAGGTGGTATTGAAAGCTGGGTTCAATCTGGAAGATCCATTAAAAATTACCTAGGTAATTTTAAACTTGAGGCCTAATTAGAAAAGAAAGAGGTGTCAGATAACAATGACAACTCATTTTTGTTCTACCCTCTTTAAAACTTCTCCGGGAACCTTTTTCTCTTTCCCTCTCTTTTTCATCTGCTCAACATATTTACTATACGATTCTATAGCTTTCTCTTTCTCCCCTAACTCCCAATAAGCATCTCCAAGATTATAGTATGCAACAGTACGTTGAGGAAACTTAGCGACAATCTTCTCTAAGAGGTAAATAGCTTCTTTATTTGCTCCTGCTTTTTGTAGGTAGTAGGCGATGTTGTTATATTGGGTAAGTCTTTTGATAGTTATAGGTATATCTTTCAAAATATCTTTTAGCGTATCATTACCAAAAGTACTATCTTTCAATGTAAATTCACTATCATATTTATTTTTATAATTTGGTTTTAAAAAAGTTTCTAAAGAATTTAAAATCAACTTATCCGTTATCTTTATATTTCTAATTTTCTTTAAAAAAGCATTATGACTTTTATATGAAAATCTTAAATACTCTCCATGATAAAACCCATCTATACCTACAAAGTCTTTATTTGTTACATATATTTTTAATAAAAAGTTTTTGTAAATTTTATATAACGAGATTCTATAAAATGCCGATGAAACTTCTACTGTATTTTTTGCTGTATCTATAAATGCAACATAGCCATGAAGCAATGCTAAAATGTTATTATCATTAGCAACGACTATATCTCTTACTTTATCTGTTTCTGGTGCAGAGTATGCAAAGACATCAAATAATATTTCTTTTTCTCCCTCAATATATTTTAATATTCTCTTAGGATTAGGTTTTTTTTCTAATTCAAAACTCAAATTCATCTCATTACTATATCTTTCAATATTTCTAAAATCATATTCACAGCCAAAACGATCTTTGACCTCAAAAGACAACTTTACCACTCTATCATTATCTATATATTTATATTCACATTTTTCTGCTAACAGAAATACAGATAAAAAAAGAAAAAATCCTAACATATATTTCATAACTACAACTCTTTTAAATAATTTAAAATCAATTTAAATTTCTTTTTTCTGTCAACAAGCCCTCTCAAGCCAGGATTAATTTTTTTACAAACTTTTGTGACAATTTTATTATGATCAGCCAAAGAACTATTTAAGTTCAATTTTCCATCATCAATAATTTTATTTATTACATTTTTTCTTACAATTCCATTTCTTTTTTTACAAGTACTATCCCAAAAGAAGAATGATGACTCTAAAGCATATTTAGTCTCTTCTAGTAAATCAGGTGTTTCTACAAAATCTTTTATTAAATCATTGTACTTTGTTTGATAATAAGTTGTATACATTTCATAATTACTTTTCCAAGTAAGATGAATATACCCTCGTCCTCTATGATTTACAATGTTTCCTTCTTTATTAGTATATTTATATCGCCAATTTGCAAATTTGCTATCTCCTGTTATCTTACTAACAGATAGATCATTCCAAATCTTAATTGTTATACTATTAGCAGTCATTGTTTCACGATGCACACGTGTTTTAACGCCCTTAATTTTAACTCTTTTCCATCCCCAAATATCTCTGATATTTTTCTTTGTATATCCTAAATCTTCCTTTGTAGCAGTAAAACACGCACTTTCATGAGCTACTTGTGCTAAAAAATGTGCTATTCTAAGTGGTGTACAAACATTAAAATCTCTTGCGTATTTATTAATATATTGTAGAAACTCATCCGTTGGAGAAAAAGATGAGCAAACTGCTTGCAACATTTCTTTAGTAATACAAGTACATGCAGTAACCTTCAACTCTTCACCCTTTAAAAACTCTTTCTCTTCCTTTTTCCCAACCAAAGAAGTCACTTTAAGCCATAAGTAGTCTTTCTTTTCGTCGTCATCCTCATTTACTTTTTTAAAGTTTTCTTTCCACGCTTCTAAACTTCCTGCATTGGATTTATCATCTTCTTTTTTATCAATTTTAGGTCTTAATGCTATTTCAACTAATGCTTTTTGGCTACCATCATCTGGATCAATTTTTACTTGGGCTTGCACTTCTGTTGCTTGTGTTGTTCCTTTTAAGAAAGGGAGTTCAGTATTTGCATCTACTAACATTTTTTCTTTTTCATAGACCGATATTTTAACACTCTCACCTTTTTCATATCCCTTAGTCTCGACCACTAAGTAAACTTTATTCCCGATAGATGCTTTTGTTATCTTCTCGTAAATTACTTTATCTTTTGTAGCTACTTGTTTTGGTATTCGAAGTTTCTGTCCAACTGAAATACTGTATTTGGGAGCAGAAATATTGTTTGCAGTTGCAATATCAGTATACGAAACACCTGAGTATTTTCCAGCTATTTTTGAAAGGTTATCTCCTTTTTTAACTGTATATTTTACACTAGCTGTTTTTTCTCCTCCACTTACGGGGACTTTAATGGTTTTTTTTGTGGCAAAATATCCTTTTAGGAGCTCTTTGTCACAAGGAGGATCCTTTGTTTTTCCACCAGTAGACAAAGCATCTCCTGAATTTTTAACCACAGGAGTTTCTACTACTGTCTCTTCTTCAGTTTCTATTTCTTCCTCTATAGGTGTGAGTTCTTCTATTGAATTTTCTTCGGGAACATCTTCTTCAATTTCTTCTATGAGTGCTTCATCTATATCAGGAATAGACTCTAAGACACTATCATCAGGGACTAAGCGTTCTACACCCTCCATAATCTCCTTACTCTCATCCCCCGTAAAAATCCCGCTAAAAAAATCACTGACATCTTTTATGCCGTCATTGATGCAACTCATGCTTGTATCTCCTCTAAGGTTTTTTCTATGTGTCGAATGTTGTTTCTAACTCTTTTTCTTGTCACTTTTACAAACTTATCTACTTTTTTGGTCATGTCTGCTTCGGGGTTATTGAGGTATTTTCGTACCCAGTGGTAGAGTGCATCATTGTCACTTCCTGAGCCAAGAAAAAAGGTAAGTGTTGCGTAAATGAAGACACCGATAGGATGTTCTATGTTGTAGGCTTTAGCTTTGCCTTCTGAAGAGAGGTTTATGTAGATACTGACGTTCTCTACGCCACCAAGTTCTTTTACCCTTTCAGGATACACAGCTTCTAAAACTTCTGCAATTTGTGTGTAATCAGTGAAAGTCTTAATATGCTGAAAGTTTACTTTTTCTAACTGTTCTAAAGCTTTTTTATATACTTCTAGTTTTACTGCATCAGCCAAATAATAACTTTTAAAAAATACTTTAGAGATTGCTTCCATTTTTAAAGAAAAAACATCCTCTTTGGCTAAAATATCTCTCACCCATGGATAGTGTGGATCTTTAGCAAAGTCTACACCTAAATGTAAAGCTATAAAAGCATAGGCTTTGAGTTCACCATAATTCTGACAGCCTAAACGATGGGCATCGAGTGCGCATCTTTGTGTAAACTCTTGAAGATATTTCTCTCCTAGTGTACGGCATCTTTGTGGGTAGAGTGCTTGGAACTCTTCTGCTAGTAACGCAGACAAACGCAAAGCCCTTTTTTCTGCCATGCTGTCTAACAAATTCTTTGAAACAATCATACACGAGCCTCATCTAAAAACATTTTTTCTTGTTTTCCGGTCTCATCATAAGCATGCAATACATGTTTATGATGCAAGTCTTCATAATACAGTCTACTTGTCTGAGATAAAAAATCCCTTTTTACAGCAAGATCAACACTCTCTAACCATTCAGGCAAAACCCTCGGGTCATAGTAAGCTAAAAAGCCCTCTTGTATCATACATTTTTCTGTCTTTGGGTCTGTGACTTCACGTGTGACTTTGATGAAACGTTTAAAATGTTCTGTCAAAGTCTCTATGCTATGATGACTATGAAAAAAGATAGCCCCATCGTTTCCATATACATTGTCAATAATCCATTGTGTCAGGACATTCTTTTCATCTAGACGTACAAGGTACGGTGCCACTTCTTCAAGTTTAATAGCATCTTCACCTTCAAAAAGCATCTGATACTCTGGCTCATAAATAAGAAGTTCTGTGGTAAGTTCTTTTATTTTTGCTGCATCAATAATGGCATAGGCATATTCAGAGCTATTAAACAAAACCTCTTTAAACTTATGAAGCATTTTGTGCATCCTCTATCTCTTTGAGTAGACAGTTCCAACAGATGGCCTCCCCTGTGTTGGCCCTAGCAGAAAAACTTGCCACACCTTCAGCAGAACCCGAAGAAATAGCAACATTACCTTTAATAGTTACATCCCCTTTAAAAGTAATGCCACCATCTAAAATAATAGTCCCTCCAGGACCTTTGGCAGTAAACTTTTCAGCATCTATCTGATAGAGTGTGGTTACAGAGTTTATCTTCTCCCCCGCCTTCAAATCCACCTTCCCATTCACAGTATGCTCAAAGTGCCCACCAACCTTAACAGTATGGTTTGCATAGATGTCGTCTTGTCTATGATTCCCAACATAAGTGATTTGGTCTTTGTCTATCTTATTAGCTTGAGTATTCTGTATATGATTACTCTGATCATGTCCAACAGTAAGTGTTTGGTCATTCCCAATGCTTATTGATTCATCATTCCCAACAGATTCTGCTCTGTCATGTCCAACATCTGTACTTTCATCATTCCCAATACTTTTTGTTCTATCGTTTCCAATGGTGAAGCTTTCATCATGCCCAACCACTTCTGTTTGGTCATTGTCTATATTGATATATAAGTTATTTAGCGCATGAAGCTTATAATCTTTTTGTGCTCTTATGTGTACAAGCTCTTGTGCTTGTTTGTCTTCAAAGAGAAGAAGGTTGTATTCTTCGTTTGTTCCTGGCATTGATTGTGTTTTGAT
>WTAE01000167.1 GCA_013139765.1 Sulfurovum sp. | reverse complement strand
ACAAAAGTAATTTTGTTTGGAAATCCAAATGTGGGAACGAGACTCATGCAAAAAGACCCACTCACTGCACTTGACTTACCACTAAAAGTGTTAGTCTATGATGACAATGGCACAACAAAAATTGTCTATCGTGACCCAAAAATATGGAGCCTTCATTTTGATTTAAAGTCTTGTGGGATGGTAGATAAGATGGTTAAAGCTTTGGATGGCATTACTTCTAAAGCTGCAGAAAAATAAAAGCTGTTTAGCGCAAGTCTAGACAAAGTGTCTAGACTTACAAGGACAAAGTTTTGTTAAAAGCGCTAGTAGCTAATCAAAAGTTATATCTTGCCCACAAACGGACGAAGTTATTTCCGCCTTCCTCAGGAATGACAAATGTAGGATCGCCTATTATATTAATATTGTCGTGATCCCTGTCTGTATACACATATGCAGCAAAGAGCGTTATGTCTTCAGTGACTTTTGTTTTATACGTAACATCAACCTCAAATGGGTTTGGACCAAAGTATGAACCTGCACCGATTACGCCAGTCACTGGATTTGGTGTCGGTGAACTATAGTTGTCTACCGCCGCAGCAAAAGCAACTCCAAATTTCCCTCCAAGTGCTTTTGCACTCGCAGAAAGCTTAATCCAATCAGCATTAATAGCATGGTGGTTACCAATATTATCGAGTACAGACTGTGTATAGAGTGGACTCTTAATACCAACTCCTGGTGCAGGGTTTTGAACTGTTGCCATGTTTGTCACCCTGTGGTCACCATCATTAACAGAAGAGTATGCTGCTTCAACACCAAAGATACCAAAGCTTCCACCTACTTTTGCACCCCAAGCATTTGTGTCTTTTAGTCCAGACATACCACCTAGCGTTCCCCCCTGAAATGCTACATAGTAGTCAGAAAAATTATAATTAACATCTCCCCACAAAATTGACAAGTCATCAATCACTCCTCTTGCTGCAAAATCTGGTGCATAATAGTAAGTACCGGTAAGTGTTAATCCCTCAAAAGATTTATTTTGAACCGTACCCATATGTAGTACGTTACCATTTTCATTGATTAAATCAAAATTATCCAATCTACCAATACTGCTATTTGCCCTACCAAATGCAGCATAGATCAGTGTAGTATCGGAAAGGTCTTTATTGACTATCAGTGCAGTATCCATGGTATTTTTAAATACTTGCCAACCCTCAGAGTAGGCAAAAGGTGAAATTGATTTTGACATTGTTTGACGACCTATCTTGATAGCTGTATTCCCAAAATCATAAGTCAAGTACGCTTGCGTAAGTGCGGCTGACTCTACCTGAGCATCACCACCACCAATGAATGGGAAAGCAAAGCTATTCTCATTATCTGGTATATCTGTAAGGCTAGAGCTTTGCCCAATGGCTGAGACTTCCACCCCTGCACCAATACCTGCAAATAGATCTTTGTTAATAGCTCTCAATTGAATACCTAATGAAGCATAGGTTGAGTCTCTATGAAATAAGTCTTTTGTACCATGTGAGTCTACCGTTTGCGTAAATGCAACGGCTTGACCACTAAAGTCCCAAAGGGACGCCTCAGGTGCTACAGATTCAACGGGTGCTATATCTCCCCCCGCCATTATCATTGTGGACGTAACCAGTGAAAGTAATATTGTTTTGTTCATTGTAATCTCCTTAATTATTGTTAATGAAACATTTGGAGTATAAACAAAATTGTAGTAATAAATCAAAAAAATTGATTTAGATCAAGATAAAAAAACACATAAGTTACATAATTACACATAATTCCACTAATTAAGAAAAAGAGACTTTATTGATAGATTTACTAGGGATTAACTTCTAAAAAAAACGTTACTTTTTGTGTCTTATGGCCATTTAACTGTAGATTTAATACATTTTCTCCACCATAAAATTTTCTAGTAGACATATTTTCTTTAAAATGGTGTTTCTTTTGTATACTTATTACGTCACCTTTTTTAAGCGTAAGTTGTTTTAATTTATGGACTTTAGGGCTCAACATGCCTGATTTGGTTTGAAAATGGATAATATAGTCTAAAAGTAATTTGACATCTTCATTGGCTTTCATTTCAACATCAAAGACCAATGCTTCACCTACGCTGACATTTTTTGTCAAAAGATTTATTTTCACATCAACCTTAGGATCTGGACTGTAACCCAAGAGTGCCAAAGCATCTTGGTTGCCTTTTTTCACAAGAGTACGTAAAGCATGTTTCACTATAAAATCCATCTCTTTGGGTTCTTGTTTTTTACTTTGTTGCCAACGTTTTAAAGTGTTTATGACCAAAGTATCATCTATTTTAGAAATATCATTTAAATGATTTGCTACTGAACGTGTAACATAACGTGTATTGTCATAGTAGAGTACGTTCAAAGGTTTCACAGCTTCTTTATAGTCCAGAGTTAACTTCTTTGCCCAGGGAAGTTTAGGTCTTAAGCCTTCAGAAGCCAAACGCCGTTCATGGTAATGCCCAGACAAAGCACAGGTTTTTAACATGTCTACTGTTTCTTCTGGGTATAGGTTAATGAAGTCACGTATGGCAAACTCAACAGAGAAACGTTTGGTCATCTCTCTTAAAGCTTTTAAAGAAAATGCCACATACGCTTGCGTACAACCGTATGTTAGTACATACTCTGAGTATGGAGCATAAATGAAGTCACCAAAGTCATCATCGTGTTTATTTGGGTCAAGTTCTGGTGGGAGGGCTTCTAGTAGAATCGTTGTTGCTTCTATATAGTCCGAAGGTAAATACTTTTTTAAACAATCACGTATATGGTACATACGTTCTTTTAGTTCTAGTTGGTGAAACTTATCCAAGACTTCAAAAGAAAAAGAGTCTTTTTCAAAAGGCGCATAAACCTTGTGTATTTCACTTGCAATTTTCTCAACCTTTTCTTGGTTAAAGAGTTGATCTTTGAGTAAAAACTTTGGGGGGCTATTTTCTGGCACTTTCCCACCAGCTTAAAAGTTCTTTTTGAAAGCGTAGAGATTTATTTGCATCTCTAGGTGTAAGTCCCATGGCAAAGTCTATTTCTCCTTGCTCATTATAGATGGAGAGTGTAATTATCTCTATGTTTAAAGCATATTTTTGGCTCTGTAATTCTAGTTTACCTATCTGTCTTAACGGAAAGTTCCACACAAGTGTTTCATCATTTCCCTGTGTTTCAAAGTAGATAATACTTTTCTTTGTAAAAAGTGTGCCTTTTTTTGTAAATGAAAACGTGGCATCAGGCTGATAATACTTCACGGAATCTTCAGACGATACAAGACCTTTTTCAACAAATGTTTCTTTCACACTTTGTGATAATTTTTCTGCATCATACAAGTCACCATCAGGCATCATACCTGTTTGTAACATGGTTCCAATTATCACTAAAATTCCAAAGGCACCTAAAGCAAATACTCCCATACCAATGGCAAGGTACGAGCCTGGCGAAGCAGGTTTTTTCTCCTTTTTAGGTTGTACGACTACCGTGTTAGCCATTTTGTCATGCCAAGTCTGCTTTTGCTTATCCCAAGCTGCCCAAAAATACCCCAATCCAAAAGGTATTAATGAAACAATATAGCCAAGGTTTCGAATCACAAATTGTTTGGTACTAGGTTTGTCATATGTTCTTGCATCCACAATCGTTGAGTTGATTATCATCTTACCAGGTGTGGCACTTTTATAATGCCAAAGAATCAAAATGAGAAAAAAAGGCAAGACATAGTTAATCAAAGTACTCTGCAGAGTAAACCCAGAAGCTTGCTGCACAAAATCATCCCCATAGATCAAGTAAAATATCGGGTAAATTATCATCATCAAAATCAGCGTATCTACCATAACAGCCCAAAATCTTGGCCAAAACCCTACATATTGTAAATCTTCCATTGCTTCCCTAAATATATGTTTTTTTCGTGAAGGCAAGTGCTTCATCTTTTGTGCGTATTGTACCGTCTAATTGTAAACTATAAACAGAATCTAAAATCTCTTTAAACTTTGCAGATGGCTCAAAACCGAGTGCGATTAAGTCTCTTCCTTGTAGTAAAGGTTCCAAAGGTTTTGAAGATACATTTAATTCTTTAGACTTTTCAAGTAACCACTCCCCTGCATCATACACACCTGTCAAAGCTTCAGCAGTGGTACGTCCTAAAAAGTCAGCTTTAGCTACCACCACAAGTTCTTCTATGTTTACCTTCGTGGCCAGTCTTCTTATGGCAGAAGCTTTAGATTGTGCCGCATAAAACTGTGAAGGTTTTAAATGATGTTCCACCAAAGGCAAAAGAGTCCCTATAAAGTCATGTTCATCCATCAGTCTATACATTAAAGATTTTGTGGGTTCTAGCCCTGAACTTTCATGCCCGATGGCACGGATGATGCCATCTTCATCTACTGTCGTTGAAAGGGCTTTGCCCAAATCATGACAGAGCATGGCAAAGAGAAACTTCAATGTTTGTTTATTGTCTGGGTGGGGGCACCCCGACCTACATAGTTTTGTCATTACGTCCACACACATCATGGTATGTATCCAAACATCTCCTTCAGGGTGCCAAAGAGGAGATTGAGGGACAGCTATCAAAGCGTATAGTTCGGGAAAGTACTTCTCCAGTATGCCAAGCTCTCTCATCAGTTCAAAGCCTTGTGAGGGTTTCTCAGACTTTAAAAGTAACTTCTTCCACTCCCCGTACACACGTTCTCTGGCAAGTTCTTCTAACATACCCTCTTCTACCATTTTCTTACACAGCACAAAAGTCTCATCTGCTAAGATATAGTCAAATCTAGCAGCAAATTGCACCGCTCT
>WTAE01000073.1 GCA_013139765.1 Sulfurovum sp. | reverse complement strand
GCTGGATCTTTAAAGAGTATAGATAAAGTTTCTTGCCAGTTGCCTGTTTCTTCTTGAATTTGTCGTGCTATACTTAAGAAGTGAATAGCATAGTCGACCGAAAGCCCAAGACTAATAGCCGATAGTACTGCTACAGAACTATCATAATCTTTTCCAACAAGACCAAGTAAACCATAAAGTAAGGCTATGGCAAATGTTAAAGGAACCATCGCTAAAAGTCCCCAGGCAATGGATCTATATAAAAGCATCATCATGATGAGAACTACAAAGTAAGAACTAATAATCGCATCACTCATCCCACCAACTAAAAGTTCTTGCCATGACACATTTAAGTGTGCATTACCAAACCAATGATGTTTCATTCCATAAGGAGGAGGATTGGAAGCGATGTAGTCATCTACATCTTTTTCTACTTTTATGACAGCTTGATTGTCAGCATTTTTAAGTTGGAACAAGATATTTGCTTCTTTATAATCAGGTGTAACAAAATGCCATAAGTCACTATTTCTATGGCTTCCTTCAAAGGTTACAAGTACTTGTGCTACTGCTGCAAATGAGTTTGGAATGATATAGGCACTTTCCTTCGCTGAAAATAGTTCTCTATGTACAGTTTTAACGATCTCAACAACAGAGTTTGTTTTACCAACAAGTTCAGTCTTTGTCATATGTCTTTGTAATCTATCCATGTATTTTAAAACTTCAGGGTCTCTAAAACCGTTTTGGGGAGCTTTTTCTTCATCAAAACTTAGAGAAAGATAAGACATATTACTTCCAGCAAATTCCTCATTGACTATTTTGTCCGCTTTTCTAAGCTCATGTTCGGGACTAAACCATCGAACAGTGTTATCGTTTGGAACAATTTGAAAAAGTTCATAAGATGCTGCCATAAACAAAAGGGACACAACAAATAAAATGGGTTTAGCACGTTTCGTAGAGTAGTTTTTAATAGAGAAAAGAGACCTGGTTAAAAATGTCTCTTCTTCACTCTCATCTTCAAGACCAAAGTTTTCAAATGTTTTTTCTGAAAGTAAAGTGATATACGCTGGTATCGCTGTAACCGATAAAAACCAGGCTACAAGTACACCAAAGGCGATAAATGCACCAAATAACTGTACAGGTTCCAGTGGTGTTAACAATAATGAAAGGAAACCAACAGCGGTAGTTAAAGATGTAAATAACATTGGTTTTGCCAAGTCTTTAAGCACATAAGCTATGGCTTTTTTTCTATCTTTGAACCTTGGATATACATCATGGAACTCTGAGAGTATATGCACACCATCTAACACAGCGATAGGCATAATGAAAATGGGGATCATAGAGGTGATCATACTGACAGATATCCCCATAGCTATCATCGTACCCATAGTCAAAGCTACAGATACCATCGCTACTATCATAGGAGCCATAATAAGTTTTACATTTCTAAAAAAGAACCACAATAAAAACAGTATCAAAGCGGTAGCACCAGGTACTTGCTTCACCATTTCTACAAAAATAGCAACCGTAAATGTATCTTCCGCAACAGGGATACCTGTGATGAAATATTTATCATTTCCACTAAATGATGCAATTTTTTCATTGAGCATATTTTTTAGATCAAAACTAATACCCTTGGAGGATACCGGTATGTACAGAGCCATTGATTTTTTATCGTTTGAAATCATACTTCCTTCAAATAAGGGTAAACGACTCATCTTATCTGCAATCGCTGAAGCTTCAGTCTCAGTTTTGGGAGCATCTTTCATCATCCAGTTAAAGGATACAGCTCCGGCTCCAGCTTGGGAGATATTGTCAATAGCTGAGGGAGTAAGTAGGTCCGCTGTGATAATCCGTTCCGTTTTACCCGCATCTACAATTTCCAAATCTTTAACAAATTGGGAAAGAGCATGAATATTTTCTAAACTTTGTACATTAAAAACACCATTTGGATGTGTGTTATTGGTGATACCCACTACTACCAGGTCATGTAATAGGAACTTTTCCTTTTGAACTGCGTGATAAAGTCTGTTTGGTTCATCCGCAGGTAATGTACTCTGTGGATCTACATCTATCTCTAATGTATGTAAATATTTTGCTGCATCTGGAGATACTAAGGGCAATACTACTAAAGATATAATGAAAAACATTACAAATAATGGTGTATATAAAAAGAGTTTTGGACTCTTTAACGATTTTTGCGAGAAACTAAACAAGTTTATCCTTTAGGTGATGGAATGTTAGACTGCTTTTACAATTAATAGTGGAGTATAGCTATTTACTTTTTTATTGTCAGCTACATATGTCACCTAAGTTATTTCTATATACCCTCTAAATAGTTTAACTCTTCCTTCCTCTTCAAGTTTCTTTAAAACTCTAGAAACAACAGTACGAGATGTATTCATCCGCTCAGCCAAACCCTTATGTGTAGTAGCGATAATATTTTTGCCGGAGTCATTTAAAAAATCCATAATACGTTCATCTAAATTTTTAAATTTTATACCTTGTAAAGCCATGGTTAATTCGACGACTTTTTTTGCATATAAAGAGACAATATACTCTTGGTAAGCAGGTGTTTTTAGAATAAATTTTTCAATCTCATTGACATTTACTGAGTATGCTTCAATATCTGTTTCAGCAACAGCTGTAGGTATAGTAGAAGCACATTCTAATACAGAAACAATATTTGACAAACATTGCTCTCCTTCATTAAGAGTATAGAGCGTAACTTCTTCAGAAAAATCATCTGCCTGAGAATAAAGTCTAATTTTCCCTTTAACTAAAAGAAGACTATTTGTACACACCTCCCCTTGGTAATGAACAATAGTTCCTTTTGTAGCATTCATTGGGCGCAAGAGCCCTTGAAATTCTTTTTTTTCTTGTTGGGACAATCCTGTAAAAAATGGGAAAACTTCTAAATTCTTCATATATTTCCTTTTAATAACACATTATAATGAATTTTAATATTTTTATTAGTGTCATATGTCACATAGCAATAAAACTAAGGAGCTTGAATCTTAGTTTTACATCAAAATGTGTCACAAAAGGGGTCAGTCGCCACCTTAAAAAAACATAACAATGATACCAAAAGTTACATAAACTAGACCAAATCAGTCCATAGTTTGTACCTCATTATTTTTTTATAGTTCTTAATATACTGTTGGTCATTCTTGTAAAGAGAACGAGCCACAAGTATCATCTTTCTCATCACAGCTATTTGAGCCTGTGTGGTATGTTTTCCATTGGCTTTTAAGCGTGCATAAAAGGCTTTAAAGTTTGCATCATATCGTATAGCCGTCATCACTCCCATAAACAATGCACCCCTATAAAAGACAGATCCTGATTTGGATATTTTATAAAGTGTCTGAAGAGAAGAACCTGATTGTTTATATCCAGGATTAAGTCCAGCTAGTGAAGTAATTTGTCTTTGGTTAGCTTCTGGATACTTTATAAAAAGATGCAGTAATGTAATACCACCTATTTGACCCACACCGACAATAGAAGTAATGTTTTCATAGGCTTTTTTATAGCTAGTATTACTTTGTATCATTTGATGCACTTGTGTAATAATACGTTTCTCTCTTTCTTTCGAGGCAACTATAGATTTTTTAAGCTCTCTGATTGAGAAATTATCTCCATCTTTTGACTCTAAAGATTCAAGATGACCTTTGAGTTGTGCGGTTTGTTTGGTAGTGAATTTATAAAAACTCATAAGCTCTTTTATCTGCTCCACATCTGCATCATACACGGGTATCTTTATCTGATGGGCTTTGCTAATGTAAAGTTTAGGGGTCAGTTACCACCTTAAAAAATCCTAAAAAACATAACAATTCTACCAGTTTTTACTAAAAGAATTTATTGTGTTATTCTGATTGCATTCCTGTACTCTTTTTGTAAAGATTTTTATCATAAA
>WTAE01000161.1 GCA_013139765.1 Sulfurovum sp. | reverse complement strand
TGCCAATCGTATGATTAAAGCGGCACAAAAGGGTATAGGTATTGCTACTTTTGATGTACGTGAGATTAAACTTCATAAATTTTCAAAATACAAAGCTCTTACACCACATGAGTCAAACTTATTGGTTCTTAACATGATGGCCTACACAATCATCACTGAAGAGTTATATTGTAAAGATTTCATCAAAAATAGAACTAAAAACTGGGAACACTTTAAAGAAAACATTCTAAAAGACCCTTATGCAAACCCAGAATTTTTCAGAGACGTTGAAGGCTATGAATATTTAGCGGATATGCTTCCTGAAATTGCACGTGAGTATGCAGCTAAAAAGTCTCTTATTCTTTGGGGACTTGGAATTACAGAACATGTAGATGGTTCATACGCAGTTATGGCCATTGTTCACCTTGCACTCATGACCGGTAACATTGGTAAAGATGGTGCAGGTGTGATGCCTCTTCGTGGACAGACTAATGTTCAAGGTGTTTGTGATATGGGTATGCTTCCTTATTATGCTCCAGATTATCAAGCACCAAAAGAGGTAGGTCTTATGACGCCTCAGCTTGTGGATGGTATGTTAGATGGTACGATTCGTGGTGTCTTAAATATTGGTGAAGATTTAACACATATCCATCCAAACCTTAACAAACTTATCAAAGCGTTTGAAAACCTAGAACTTATTTTTGTTCAAGAGTTATTTATGACAGATATTGCAGAACGTGCTGATATCGTTGTGGGTGTTAAATCAGTCTATGAGAAAACGGGTATTTACATCAATGCTATGAGAAAAGTACACCTTTCAACACCTTTGGTAAGCTCTGATTTACCTGATGATTGGGAAGTTATTAAACTTCTTGATGAAAAAATGGGTGGTGGTTATGACTTTAACTCATCTGAAGATATTTGGGAAGATGTGAGAAAAACAGCTACCAATAGATTTACGGGTGCTTCATATAAAGTACTTAGAGACAATGAAAAAGTGGGTATCTCATGGCCTATTAAAGAAGATGGCACAGGTACGCCAGTACTTCATAGAGAAGACTTTAGAACGCAAGATGGTATCGGTGCATTTAGATACCATGGTTATGAACTTTCAGGTATGGTAGAAGAGATTACAAAAACAAAACTTAAGGGCTACCACCTCACTACGGGTAGAATTATGGCGCACTATAATAACTCTGCACAAACGAAGTACACTGAAAAATTAATGAAAAAGCATACGGAAGACATTTTGCTTGTGCACGAAGATGATGCAGCTGATTTTCCTACTGAAAAAGTGATATTAAAAACCGAGTACGGTCAGACAAATCCACTGAAAGTAAAGTTTACAACGAAAGTGTCTCCCAAAACACTTTACACCACATTCCACCATGCAAACTCAAAGTTAAATCATATCTTTGGTGATAAAAGTGATGTGCTTATTATGACTGCAGCATTTAAATCTATTCAGGTTGAGATTATTCCTGTCAATGAAGAAGTTGCTAGCGCATAAAATATAAGGAATTTAAAAATGGAACTAACAGATCAAGCAAAATTAGACGTAAAAAATGCACTTAATGGTAAATTTACTGATAACTATGATGACTTAGTAATACTACTAGAAAATCTCACTGCTGAAAAGACAAAAGCGAGTGGTCATGGCAGTTTTAAACGTATTGATAATGCCATAGGTAAATTACGCAGCAAAATGAATAGGCTTAAAGTGTAATTTCAATAAGCGTACCTACAGAGCGAGTTCTTAGGTTACGCATCTTATCAAGAACCTTCATTACTATATTTATTTGACACAAAACCTCTGACCAAATATAGAACGGAAACGACATTGATTCAAATTGATTTTTTAGAGTCAGATACACCCAAAAGTGCCATTCGCCTAAAAATTAATGCACACTTTGCATCCTATATCTTCCCTGAGCTTATTCCTCAGAGGTAGACTAATACATTGTACGCCTCTCAGAAAACACACTTTACACCAAATCCCACCATGCAAACTCAAAGTTAAATCATATCTTTCCTTATAAAATATGTTAGATTATAAGGTTTTAAATGAAAAACAGTTTTATATGGAAATGTCATTATTTTAATTTCTATTGGTTATACTTTAACTTAATATAACTTTATGTAAAGGATTTAATGATGAGAAGAGTTAGTTCAAAATTATTGATGGCTTTAGGGATAACTGTAGCTACTGTGGTAGTTCCTACTCAATTGATGGCAAAAAAGCCAAATATCTTAGCTATATGGGGTGATGATGTTGGCTGGTTTAATGTCAGTGCATATAACCGGGGAATGATGGGATATAAAACACCCAATATTGATAAGATAGCCGATGATGGTATTTTGTTTACTGATGCATATGGACAAAATAGTTGTACAGCGGGACGAGCTGCTTTTATTACTGGGCAAAGCCCATTACGTACAGGTCTTCTTAAAGTAGGTTTACCTGGTGCTAAAGAAGGACTACATAAAAAAGATCCAACAATTGCTGAACTTCTTAAACCAATGGGATATATGACGGGACAATTCGGGAAAAATCACCTTGGTGATCTCGATGAACACTTACCTACCAATCATGGCTTTGATGAATTTTTTGGTAATCTCTATCACCTCAATGCAGAAGAAGAGCCAGAAAATTTTGATTATCCCAAAGGTGCAGAATTTAAAAAGAAATTTGGACCAAGAGGCGTCATCCATAGTTTTGCTGATGGGAAGGTTCAAGATACCGGGCCATTGACTAAAAAGCGTATGGAAACTATTGATGAAGAATCAACTGCAGCAGCATTGGACTTTATGGAGAGAGCGCATAAATCAGGTAAACCATTTTTTCTCTGGTTTAACACTACACGTATGCATGTATTTACGCATTTGAAAGCTGAATCAGATGGTGTTACCGGCCAGGGTATTTATGCTGATGGAATGGCAGAGCATGATAAAATGGTCGGTCAACTACTTGCTAAACTTGACGAACTTGGCATTACTGACAATACTATAGTCATGTATTCGACCGATAATGGTGCAGAGCTTTTTACTTGGCCTGATGGTGGAATGATACCTTTCCGTGGTGAGAAAAACACTACCTGGGAAGGTGGTTTCCGTGTACCAATGATGGTAAGGTGGCCAGGTAAGATAAAAGCTGGTCAAGTTTCAAATGAAATCATCTCTATGGAAGACTGGATGCCAACGCTACTCGCTGCAGTCGGTGAGACAGAGATTAAAGAGAAGCTTCTCACTGGATATACTGCAGGTACAAAAAAATATAATGTCCACCTTGATGGTTATAACTTCCTGCCTTATTTTATGGGGAAAGAGAAGAAAGGACCTCGTAAGGAGATGTTCTATTTTACCGATGATGGACAACTTTCAGCACTGCGTTATGGACAATGGAAAATGATGTTCTCTGAGCAGCGTGCACATGGTTTTGATGTGTGGCAAGAACCTTATGTCACATTGAGATTCCCTAAATTAATCAACCTACTCCGTGATCCGTTTGAACGTGCAGACCATGAAACTATGGGTTATGATCTATGGCGTGCTGAAAGAATGTATATGCTTAGTCCTGCAGTAGCTTATGTGAGTAAGTTTCTTGGAACATTTAGTAAATATCCACCTCGTCAAGAAGTAGGTAGTTTCAACTTGGATAAAGTACTTGAATCGCTTAATAAACCTAAAAGTATTAGAAATTAGTATATTAATCCAGTTGGGAAAGGTAGATTTAATTCAAAAAACAAGCGTATCAAAACCTTATAAAATATATAACTTTATAAGGTTTTTATGACCAATAAAAGTCTACTATTTCCTCATGACAAGTACAGGTTTTTGACATCTTAGAGAGAGAAAGCTTTTTTCAGTGCTGGTACTAGTATGTCTTCTATCTCTTGGTAGGTCTTTTCAAAGGCTTCGTACCCTTTTCCATCTGGATCTGCAAATCCTACATGTATTTTCTCTACAGGTTTAGGAAACATGGGACAGGTTTCATTGGCATGGTCACAGACTGTGACTACTAAGTCGAAATCTTCATCTATCACAGTTTCTAGGGTTTTAGAGTGGTAAGACTCTTTCCAAATGCCTTTTGCTTCTAAAAGTTTTTTCGCATTCACATTTACTTTTCCTGAAGCTTTCACCCCAGAACTTTGTGCTTCAACACCTTCAACATGCGCATTAATGATTGCTTCTGCGATGATGCTTCTACAGCTATTGCCTGTGCATAAAATTAAAACTTTTTTATTCATAACGATTCCTTAGATGAGTGTGAGTAAAACCACAAGTAACACAGGTGGCGTGACCATAAGACCAAACTTGGAGTATTGCCAAAAACCAATTTTGACACCTTTTTGGCTCAGTACATGTAACCAAAGTAGGGTGGCAAGACTTCCAAAAGGCGTCATTTTAGGTCCAAGGTTACAGCCGATAATATTGGCGTAAATCAGAGCTTGATTTGGGATGTCTTGCAGGGCAATATCCATAATCATAATCGTAGGCATGTTGTTCATAATGGCAGATAAAAAAGCTGCAATAAAACCAGTACCAATCACAGCAATGGCATCCCCCCTTTGTGCTAAGTCAGCCAAGACAAGATGAAGGTAGTCGGTTAACCCTGCATTTTTGAGTCCGTATACCACAATGTAAAGCCCAATACTAAACCACACAACCTGCCAAGGTGCTGTTTTGATGATGTGTGCAGGTTTGACTGTTTTTGCGTAAGAGGCAATGGCTAAGAAGAGTAACCCTCCTCCTAAAGCAAAGAGTGAGATAGGTAAATTAAAGTGGTCACCTATGAAATACCCTGCAAGTAAAA
>WTAE01000214.1 GCA_013139765.1 Sulfurovum sp. | reverse complement strand
GTAAAAATACCGTGGTTGTGCAAGATGAGCCCTTCACAGGTGTCCCAATTAAAATCATTTTCTGTCATTTCATAAATCTTCTGTGCCAAAATAAAACCAGGCATTACGTAAGGGATAATGAGGAAGTTTGGGAAAAGTTCTGCAATCAACTTTTCGCCATTTTTCGAATTTGAAATAGTCACAATGGCATCTGCATGGGTATGGTCTACGACTTTAAATGGAATGAGCGCATGTAAAATGGCTTCAACCGAAGGGTTAGGTGCTGAACTGTCTATCATCGCTGCTTTTTGACCAGAGACCATGTCTATGTCTGAAAGATTTTTCATCTTTGCCATCTCTAAGAGTGTGACCATTTTCACAGGAGCAAAACCTTCTGCTTTAATGCTTACTAAGTCCCAACCAGAACCTTTGACATAAAGAATTTCTTCACCCTCAACTGTACTTTTAACGGAAGTGTTTCCTCCTCCATGAAGTACCAGTTCATCACTCTGTCCCAAAATATTTGAGCTATATACCCTCAAATCTAAGTCAGATTTACACGCTGCTGCTTTTGTTTCATCCCATAAATTTTTCAAGATCTATCCTAATACTTCTAACTCATCTGAGTATTTGTGTTCACAGTAAGGCTCATATGATGACTTGTACGTTGCGTAGTGTGCAGATGCTTTGTGTCCATCTAAAGCAGCCTCATCTCTCCAACTCTCTACTGCCATAAATTTTCTTGGGTTGTTTTCGTATTGGAAAATGTCGTAAAAAATACAACCATCTGATGCTTTACTTGGGACTACCATCGCTGAAAGTAACTCTCTCATTTTAGATTCTGAGCCCTCTTTTGCTATAAATGTTACGCGTTTTGTAATTGTCATTGTTTGCTCCTATAAATTCATCTTGTATTGTACCTAGTCGTACTTATGTTAGTCGTTCTTACAACGCATCTGTTTACGTCTTCTCATGTAAAGATACACCAAACCGCCACCTAAGAACAAGCCTCCGAGGACTTGTACCCAAGCAGAGAGTAAAATACTTTTATGCACAATGGTTTTATGCATCTCATTGTCTATGTGTACCCCTGCGTATTTAGCAGTATGTACCATAAGTGAAACGGCTAAGTCATTGCTCGGTAACTCTTGATGACAGGCTAAACAGGCACCTTGTCTGTCGAGTTTGTCTCTTGTTTTTTTATCTAAAGCTTGTGAAAGTTTCCAGTGGTTTCCTACAGTTTGTACCTGTGTACCATTTTCATCTATCATCACTGAGTAGTCGTGTTTGAGGTTTGGTATGGCAGGGATTTGTTCATCTACACCTTTGACCAGTAACTTTTTGTCTGCACGCATAAGGTCCACAATGGTGGTTTTACTTTGGTCCGAGAAATACTTCCCTCCGTTAATACCTTTTCCTTGTGCTTTAAGACTGGTATGACAAGACTCACATGTCCGTGACTTCTTAGACACAGTGTGCGGTTGGACAGGTGACATGACAATGGAGTTAATCCCCTCTGTGTCATTCGCATCACGTCCTTCTACACCTTTGATTTTAAAAATATGGTTTTGTAAAAGTGCATTGCCATCTTTACCAATGACGGTTAAAGTCACTTGACAGCCTGGGATAGTAGGAGAGATACGCCCCTCTCCATTCTGAGAAAGTGCTGGGTCTTCCCAACGTAAGTAAGAGCGTGTTTCTGTTACTTTTCCGTCAACCAAAAAGTCCTTTAAAGTGTCAACCTCCCCTGTTTTACCATTGACATGGTGTTTAGACGCAGCCAAGTAGTCTGGGTTTTGTTTTCCACCTGAGTAGTCAACTTTCACATGACAACCATAACACTGTGGCGCCCAAGTTGCATGGCAAGTATAACACTCTAACTTGTCCGTATGTGCTTGTATCTGATCCATAGCGACCAAACCCTCTTTAGAGATTTTATTCTCTTTTTTGAGTAGTTTAAGGGGTTTGAGCTCAATGTCTTTTCCCGAAGAAAGGTGCATCATGACTTTGTCACCTTTACGCACAGCTTTGGTTAAAGGGTTTCCTCTTGCTGAGAGTAAAAACCCATCCCCTTTGTCTTTAGGTATCGCCCCTTGTTTTAAGTAGGCTGCTAAGGTTTTAGTGGTGCCTCTTGCTGTACCTGTTTTAGGTTTGGTTGCAAATTCATCTGAGTAGCCTAAAGGCAATTCCCAAGGGTACTTTGACGTGGTTCCATGACAGTCTTGACACTCTATCTCCACTGCGCCCAAGTTTGCTCCTCTAAAAAAGCCGTCTCCGTGCATATCGTTAGAAGTGTGACAATCTTGACAGAGCATGCCTTTAGAGTAGTGTATGTCTTCTGTGAGGTGCAAATAACGTTTGGTATGTAACTTGGGTTGTCCATTTCCTTTGTCATCAAAAGTAGCTTGATATGATGTCTCCATTAGCCCTTGGTATGACACCCCAATACGTTTTCCTCTGTTGTGACAAGTCGTACACGTTTCTACAGGAATACCCGAATAATTAATGTCATGCACTGAAACTTTGACTTCACGTGAAGACTGTATGGCATGTACCAACATATGTCCATCTTCTTTTTTAGAGATACTTTTGTCATTCCCCTCATATAGTCCTGCGTTAGAGTATGGAATGTGACAAGAAGCACAACCAATACCACGGTAGTCTCCTCTACGTTCACGCCCTTTACCTCCGGTGTGACAACGCAGACACTCTTGTCTAAGGTACGTATACACAGAGAGTGTTGGGTCTTTTTCTACCTCTTCAGCCGTAGGTGCAGCAGGAAGTTCTTTGGTCTCTTCTAAAAAGCCTTGGGGTTCTAGTTTTGCAAGTTTGTCCATGTAGTTTTGGTAAGACTTTGTACCTAAGCGCTTGTGTGGATCAGGTGACTTCCCACCAAAGTTTGTGTAGGTGTGTTTGTAACCTTCTTTGGCGCCAAAACCCCAAAGTGCGCCATGAATTTTGCCTTGTTCTGTGGCCATAAGATTGTTCTCTTGGGCGGCAACTTGATTGGGGTGACACATACCACAGGTATTGGCATTTATCCACGGAGATGCAGGGTAAGGGTAAAATGCTTTAGGACCTTTGTTTTCTTTAAAGTAAGTGATCGTTCCTTGGTGGGCTGCACTTTTTTCTGTGGCTTCTGGGCTTCCTCCATGACATACAATACAGTCATTTCCTTTGGCTCCTGCCTCGTCTGCTTTTTGTAAAATGGCTTGCATCATGCCAGAGTTTTTGTCACGAATGTCTTTAATCCCCGCATGACAAACAATACACTCATTCTCTAAAGCACCAAATAAAAGACCTACACTTAAGAGGGTTAAAAATATGATTTTTCGCATTTTATAGCCCCTCCCAAGGGTTAAAGTGCCCTATTATAGCGAGTCTTCATAAGAGATTTACCCCTTTAATGGTATAATTCGCCTAAACTATTTTGAAATAATGGACTATTTATGAGAAAACTCCTTCTACTTGGATGTGTACTGTGCCTCACTTTTGCAGAGGCTAGAATGTTAGACGCTATTGCTATCATTGTTGAGGGTGAACCTATCACCACAGCAGAGATACGTGCCATCAAAACACAAATGGGTGTTTCTGACAAACAAGCAAGAGAAATGCTTATTCAAGACCGTCTGCAAAAGTCGGCCATGAAAGACATTGAAATTGATGAAAAACGCATCGATGAGAAGATCACTTCTATTGCGAAACAAAACAATCTCACCGTGCCAAAGATGCAAAAGATTTTAAAAAAGCAAGGTACTTCATGGACTAAATACCGTAAAAGCATTAGAGAAGCGTTGAAGAAAGAGAAGTTTTTTCAAAAGAACATTCTCTCTTCCATCCCTACGCCTACAGAAGATGAACTCAAACGCTATTACCAAAACCACATCGATGACTTTATTGCGCCTTCAAGCGTGAGCCTCATTGAGTATTCTGCCAAAACAGAATCTGCTTTAAAAAACTTTTTAACCACTAAAAAGTTAACCTCTAGCGTGCATAGCAAAAAAGTGACTCAAAAAACCAAAGGTATGAACTCTGCGCTACTTGGAAGCATCTTACAAACACAAGATGGTTCTTACACACGTCCACTCAATGCAGGAGACCGGTACATCTTATACAAAGTACTTTCTAAAAATGGACAAAGTGCCATGCCATATGAAGCAGCCAAAGGCGCTGTAGGTGGAAGATGGAAACAAGAACAACAAAATAAAGCGATGAAAGATTATTTTCAAAAGCTTAAAACCAATGCAGATGTACAAGTCATCCGCTAAACACTAAAAGAGGAAGTACAATGGGATTAAAAGCGGATACATGGATACGTGAGAAGTCAGTAAATGAAGATATGATTAGCCCTTTTTGTGAGGGTTTAGTGGGTGAAGGTGTGGTTTCTTATGGACTTAGTTCATACGGATACGACATTCGCGTGACCGATGAGTTTAAAATCTTTACCAACATCAATGCTGAAGTGGTAGATCCAAAAGACTTTAATGAAAACAACGTGGTAGACTTCAAAGGTGACATTTGTATTGTCCCACCTAACTCTTTTGCACTAGCAAGAACAGTTGAGTATTTTAAAATGCCTAAAGACACTTTAGCCATTTGTTTAGGGAAAAGCACCTATGCCCGTTGTGGGATTATTGTAAATGTAACACCTTTTGAACCAGGGTTTGAAGGGCATATTACCATTGAGATTTCAAACACAACACCCCTACCTGCAAAGATTTATGCCAACGAAGGCATTGCACAAGTTCTTTTCTTGCAAGGGGATGAAGTGTGTGAGACAAACTACGCAGACAGAAAAGGGAAATACCAAAGTCAAACAGGTATTACACTTCCACGTATCTTAAAAAAAGACTAAATGTAACTTCTTACATGAGCCAAGAGCTGAAGTTGTCCCAGTGACAACGTAGTGATTTGAACTTTGTTCAAATCACATCTTATTAATTAAAAACTTTTACCAATCCCTAAAGAAAACTTATATTGCAACTATAACTTAGCAAACCAAATTGAGTCTTAACGTCAAATATTTATAGACGTTTGTATAGATTTGTGTTACAATGCCAAAAATCCCTATATATAAAGTAAGGCAATATGAAAAATTTAATTATCGTCGAATCACCTGCAAAAGCAAGAACTATTACCAATTTCCTAAGCAAAGACTATAAAGTCATCGCTTCAAAAGGGCACATTAGAGATTTACCAAAAAGTACATTTGGTATTACCCTTGATGATGAAACAGGAGACTTAGTGCCAAAGTATTCCATCCCAAGAGATGCAAACCCAACAGTAAAAGAACTCAAAAAACTTGCAAAAGCCGCTGAAGTTGTCTTTATCGCGACTGATGAGGATCGCGAGGGTGAAGCTATTGGTTACCACATTGCCAAAGCCATAGGGAAAGAGCCAACTGAGCTTCCACGTATTGTCTTTCATGAAATTACTAAAACCGCCATTCAACATGCTTTAGAGACACCAAGAAAAATAGACATGGACTCTGTAGATGCACAGCAAACTAGACGTTTACTTGACCGTATTGTGGGGTATAAACTCTCTCCTTTACTTGCAAGCAAGATCCAAAAAGGACTGAGTGCTGGGCGTGTTCAGAGTTCTACACTTAAGATTGTTGTAGAGAAAGAACGTGAAATCAAAGCCTTTAAACCTGAAGAGTTTTGGACCATTGATGCACTTTTCCAAAAAAATATTGACGCGTCTATTTATGACTATAATGGGCTCAAAATTGATAAACTCACGGTTAAAAATGAAGCAGATGCCACAGAGATCGTAGATGCAGCCAAGTCTGAATCTTTTATTGTAAAGTCTCTTGAAAAAACAAAACGTAAAACAAAAACCTCTCCGCCATTTATGACATCCACTTTACAACAAGCAGCCTCAACACAACTTGGTTTTTCACCTAAAAAAACCATGATGGTGGCACAAAAACTTTATGAAGGTGTAAAAACAGACAAAGGTTCAATGGGGGTTATTACCTATATGAGAACGGATTCTATGAACCTTGCGAAAGAAGCGGTTGAAGCGGCGCGTGAGTACATTCAAAACACCTATGGTGACAAGTACTTGCCAAGCAAAGCAAAAAACTATGTTACTAAGTCTAAAGGGGCGCAAGAGGCGCATGAGGCTATCCGTCCAACGATGGTAGACTTTGACTCTAAACTTGCTGCAGATTACCTCTCTGTAGATGAACTCAAGCTTTATAGACTCATCTACAACCGTTTTTTAGCTTGTCAAATGACAGAAGCAGAGCTAGAGTCTCAAAGTATTTTATTTAAAGGCGACAAGTGTACCTTTAAAGCAAGTGGTAGAAAACTTCTTTTTGATGGTTTCTACAAAGTCACAGGCCATGGAGATAAAGACAAACTTTTACCAGACTTGGAAAAAGGACAAAAGGTTTCTCTTGATGATATCAAAACAGAGCAACACTTTACAGAACCTCCTGCACGTTACAATGAAGCCAGCCTCATTAAAAAACTTGAGTCTCTTGGTATTGGGCGTCCAAGTACTTATGCACCAACTGTAACTACTTTACAAACACGTAAATACATTGAGTTAGAGAAAAAACGTATTCACCCAACTGAGATTGCATTTACCGTGACAGAGATGCTTGAAGAGCATTTTCCAGAAATAGTTGACTCAGGTTTTACTGCCAATATGGAAGAGACACTTGATGAAGTAGCAGAAGGTACCACAGACTGGCAAACCATCTTAAAAGCATTTTACACACCATTTTTACAAAAAGTAGAAGAGGGTAAAAAAAACATTAAGAGTTTAAAAGTTGCCATTCCAACGGGTGAAGATTGTCCTAAATGTGGTGAAGAGCTTTTGCTTCGAAAAGGGCGTTATGGTGAGTTCATTGCTTGTTCTAACTTCCCTAAGTGTAAATACACTAAAAACACAGATGGTACAGAAGTAGAAGGCCCAGAAGAAACAGATGAGAAATGTGAGAAATGTGGTTCAATGATGGTTATTAAGAACTCTAAGCGTGGAAAATTCCTCGCTTGTTCTGCTTACCCAAAATGTAAAAATGCAAAGTCTTTAGAACCTGCACGTGAACTGACAGTGCCTTGTCCTGAATGTGGTGGAAAAATACAAGAGAGAGAAGGAAGACGTGGAAAGTTCTTTGGTTGTACAAACTACCCAAAATGTAAGTTCATCGCAAACTTTGAACCTGTAGACAAAAAATGTCCAGAGTGTGACTACACCATGGGGAAAAAGACACTCAAAGCAGGTGATGTTTATGAGTGTTTCAAATGTAAAACAAAGGTGGATGCTTAAGATGTCTAAACAAATTTTTCTATGTGCCATTAACAACATCCTCTCAGGTACCTGTGCTGAAGACTGTAAGTTTTGTACGCAGTCTGTACGTTACCACGCAGACATTGAACGTTACAAGTTTAAAGAGATAGCCCAAATTGTAGAAGAGGCAAAAGTAGCCAGATCTCATGGTGCCTTAGGGTACTGTTTAGTCACTGCGAGTAAAGGGCTTGATGACAAAAAGGTAGACTTTGTTGCGCGTGCTGCCCATGCCATTAAAGCAGAAGTAGAAGGTTTAAACCTCATTGCTTGTAATGGTACAGCAACAAAAGAGCAACTCAAGTACTTGCAAGAAAATGGTATAGACAGCTATAACCATAACTTGGAAACTTCTGAGCGTTACTACGCGGAAATATGTTCCACACACCCTTGGTCTGAACGTTATGAAACCTGTGAAAATGTAAAATCTGTAGGTATGGCTCTCTGTTCTGGTGGTATTTTTGGTATGGGAGAAACAGAAGAAGACAGAAACTCTTTACTTGATTCTATTGCTTCACTTTCACCTGAGTCAACACCTCTTAACTTTTACCACCCGAACCCTGCTTTACCCATCAAGACAAGAAACATTGAACTTGATGAAGCCGTAGCTATTATAAAAAAAGCTCGCGCTTTACTAGGTGAAGAGAGACTGCTTATGGTTGCAGGAGGAAGAGAACTTCTCTTTAACGGTCAAGAACACCTTATGTTTGAATCTGGTGCCAATGCGATGGTTATTGGGAATTACTTAACCACGGAAGGTATCTCTGTAACCAAAGACCAGGCCATGTTAGAGGCCTTAGGCTTAGAGGTAGCCACAAGCTGTGATACACACTAGCATCACGCTTATACTCATCCTCTCTCTGCTCATATGGGGAAGTCCATTTGTGGCTAAAATCTTACGTCTTCCCATTCCTGCTGTTGAAATCATCTTAGGTTCAGTGGTGGCGTACTTTGGGTTTATTGGGCATAACCAGTATTTTGACCTCATTGCGGAAGTAGGTTTTTTATACCTCATGTTTTTGGCAGGTATGGAGGTGGATCTCAAAGAGATTACCCAAAGCCCTAAAATAGTCATACAAAAATCCATTCTCTTCTTGGGATTAATGGTTATATTTTCTCTTGTTTTTGGTTTTCTTTTTGACTTAAATAACATTGTCATTATCTCCATGCCACTTATCTCCATAGGACTTCTTGCTACGCTTTCTAGGGTCTATGGTAAAGAAGAGTCTTGGCTGCGTTTAGCCATTATAGCAGGGGTCATAGGAGAGATAGGAAGCATTGCAACACTGACAGTATTTGATGTTGCCTCTGCCACAGGCTTTAACTTAGAACTTTTTATAAAACTCTCTTACTTGATTTTATTTATCTCTGTTATTTATATGTTGTATAAAACCCTTCATCATCTTTTTTGGTGGGTGCCAGAACTTAAAGGTATACTTGTACCCAAAGTGGACACTTCTTCCCAAGATGTGCGTTTAGCCATGTCACTCTTTTTCATTCTTATTGCTGTGATGCTCTCATTAGAGCTTGAGCTTGCCTTAGGTGCCTTTATTGCAGGGATTGCTATCTCTGCATTCTTTCGTCATGAAAAAGCCTTAGAAGAGAAGATGTCTAACCTTGGATTTGGGTTTTTAGTGCCACTGTTCTTTATACATGTAGGTGCATCATTTGATTTAAATGCCTTGCCTTTGGAAGGTGTGGTTTCAGGTGCATTACTTATTACTGTACTAATGATTGTTTCAAGATTACTTGCTGCGATTGTATTAAGGGGGATTTCTGGATCGAAAGATGCGTTGCTTGTAGGGCTTTCTTTGTCTATGCCACTGACACTGCTTGTAGCCGTTGCTACCATTGGGTATGAGACTAAACTCTTAGATTTGTTGACCTATTATCAACTTATTTTGGCGAGTATCTTCGAGATTTTAATCTCAATGACACTCATTAAAGCTATCCAAGCAAAAGTACTACTTGGAGAAAGAGACTAAAAAAGGAACCTCCTCTAAGAGGAGATACCCTAGGTTTTAGTCTGCTTTACTCATCTCTTTCACTGCATCTGCATAAATAACATCTGCCGCTTTCGTCTCTTCTACATACTCACGTGATACATTAATATCTGAAGGCGTTGTTGTTTCAGGACTCTTTTTAGCTTCTGCAACTACCGCTACTTCGTCTACTCCCGTAGTTTCCATTGCTTTTTTTGCTTCTACTAACTTAGCGTCTTCTTTTGCTTTAGCAATTTTCTCAGCTCTTTGTTTTTCATAAGCTGCAACTTCACGTGCTTCTTCTTCTTTAGCCTGTGCTTCTTTTCTGATAGCATCTTTTTTAGCTTGTTCTTGTCTTGCAAGTTCAACTTTATCTGCTTCTTCTTTAACTGCAGCTACTTTAAGAGCTTCAGCTTTCACTTTTTCAGCCTCTTGTGCTGCTACTTTTTCAGCAACCACTTGTTGCTCTGCTTTCGCCTCTTTTAAAGCGTCTTCTGTTTTTTTGATGGCTGCAAGTAATGCGGCTCTTTCAGTATCTGTTTCGCTCAATTCTTTTTTAACTTCAGTCACTGTTTCTGTTTCTTTTGTTGCTTCCACAACTTTAACAGGTGTTTCTTCCGTTTTTTGTGCAACAGCTTCATCTTCTACAGATGTCTGTTCTTCATCAGAGACTTCTTCATCTTCTTCGTCCTCGTCAGCATCCAAATCAGAATCATCATCTAACTCTTCTTCTGCAAGTTCTTTGGCTTCAGCTAGTTTTTGCAAATCTGCCAGCATTTCTGACTGCTCTTGCTCAATCTTACCCAAGTTCTCTTCCAAATCAAATGGATTTTCCGATGCGTGTGCACTCACAAATAATACCGCTAATACTGCCCATAAATATTGTTTCATACGTTAAACTCCTTGTCCTTATTAAAATACTCTAAATATCCTAGCATTATTCTAGGTTATTCAGAACATTCCATATAGCATAGCATACTATATTAGTCTTTAGCTTCTAATTGTTTTAATT
>WTAE01000255.1 GCA_013139765.1 Sulfurovum sp. | reverse complement strand
ACCTATGGTGCAAGAGAAGTTAGCAGAGACTTTAGACATGCCAGTGACTCTAGAGACATTTAGTCTAAGTGCTGACACGCTAAGCATGTCGGCTTCACTTAACAAACAAGCAAAGGTTGAAGTACATAGCGCTTATGACTTGTGGGCACAATCTTTTGATGGAAATTACAGCTTTAAGGCCAAAAATTTTCACCATGAAGACATTGTCTTACGACAAGCAGACATAAAAGGAACGATGTCTGGAAACGTAGATGATGTAAAAGTAGAGGGGAAAGGAACAGCTTTAGATGCTAAAGTGCAGTATAAAGTAGCCATTAAAGAAGAGCAAGTTCAAGACATTGAAATGAAAATGATGGGTGTCTCTCTTGGGGAAATGTTGGCTCTGGCAGGACAATCACCTTTGGCAAAAGGAAAAGTAGACATAGACATCAAGATGCCAAACATCGGGGAGAAGTCTGCTGAGGGTTATGGGAAGATCATTTTACATAAAAGTCTTTTTGACAGGGCGCTTATGAAAAAACTGTATCAAGTTTCTTTGCCAAAAAGAACCTATGTAGACGCGAAGATAGAGGGAAAACTGAAAGGAGAGATCTTAGACTTTTTTGCGAAGTTGAGAAGCAATCTTTTTTCTTTGGACTTGAAAAAAGCATCTGTAAACTTAGAAACAGAGACACTGTCAACAGCCTATGTACTGTTTCTAAAAGACCTTGGACTTGTCACAGATAATCGTCTCAGAGGCCCTCTTGAAGCAACAGGTAAGATAAAAGCTGAGAAAAAGAAAGTACATTTAAGCGCAAAGATTAAAGCAAAAGTTGGAAACTTGTCTTTAAACGATGTAAACATTGATAGTGAAAAACAACGCTTGACAAGCCCCTATGACCTTTACATACCAAAGTTAGAGCGTTTACATAAGCTCATAGGTAAAAAGCTTTATGGCTCTTTAAAGGTACAGGGTGATGTGGACTACAACAAAGTGTTAACCCTCAAAGGAAAAAGTACTTCTTTGGGAGGCCTTGTCAACTTTAGGCTAAAAGACAAAAGTTTTAAAAGTACCTTTTCTGCCTTACCAGTAGAAAAGGTACTGAAAGTACTTGGGCATAAAAAGTTTGTCAAAGGTAAAGCCACAGGTGTGATGACATATAACTTAGGCTCTAGAGTAGGGAAGCTTGATGCAGATATCAAAGATTTTCAGTTGCAATCTTCTTCAACTACCAACACGGTAAAAAAGCTTATAGGCAAAGACCCTGCACGTATCATTTACACAACTACCACCTTACATGCTGACATTAAAGGGGATGTGACCACCTATGTTTTACATGCTAAAGGTTCACATTCAAGTATTGACATTACAGAAGGTAGAGTTGACAAGAAGAGCAACAGTCACTCTGCCAAATTTAAATTTGTCTATGACAAGTATATATTTACAGGAAAGATAACAGGGAGTACAGACCATCCGAAAGTACTTCTTGACCCATCTTCTTTAATGCAAGGGAAAACGGGAGATAAAATACAAAAGAATCTCGACAAAGCTTTGGGTGAAGATGTAGGAAAAGCTGTGGGAGGCTTCTTAAAAGGGTTAAAGTTTTAAATAAGTAGGGATTTCACGCTATAATCAAAAACTTCATTTTAAAAGGAATAAAAATGTCAGAACAACTAGGGAAATTACTGTTGCGTGTCATGCTTGGTGGGATGATGCTTTTTCACGGGATAGACAAAGCCTTACATGGTATAACTTTTATAGAAGGTCTTGTCAAAGTACAGGGCTTACCTGAAGTGTTAGCATATGGGGTATATGTGGGTGAAATACTCGCACCTATTTTTGTAATTTTAGGCTGGAAAAGTAGAATTTGGGCAGGGGTTATTGTGCTGAACATGGCAATGGCTATTTATATGACACAAATGAAGGTATTCTTCACTGTAGGCGCACACGGTGCATGGGCACTTGAAGTACCAATGTTTTACCTCTTAAGCGCATTGGTCATCACACTCATCGGTTCTGGAAAATACGCCATAATTAGAGATTAGTACATTAAAACTACACATTCAAGAGTGTATAGTGTCGAAAATAAGATAAGGCACAAAATGAAAAAAATATTTCTAGCACTCATGATTGCAACGCTAACGTTGTTTGGAGCACAAGACTTTGCTCCTTGGAAAAGCAAGATTAAAACACTCACAAAGTTTGAACAACACGTACTCATAGACAAAGGCACAGAACGTGCTTTTTCTGGTAAATACGTGAAAACAACAGAAGAGGGTACTTACAACTGTAAAGTCTGTAACGCAGCACTCTATACTTCAAAAGACAAATTTGACAGCCACTGTGGTTGGCCAAGTTTTGATGATGCTATCCCTGGTGCCATAAAAGAGACCGTTGATGCAGATGGAAGCCGTACGGAAATCACTTGTGCAAACTGTGGTGCACATATGGGGCATGTCTTTAAAGGGGAAGGGCTTACAAAAAAGAATACACGACATTGTGTAAACTCCATCTCTCTCAACTTTCAAAAAAAGAAAAAAGCAACAACACATACAATGGCAAAAGCCTATTTTGCTGGGGGTTGTTTTTGGGGTGTTGAGTATTATTTAGAAAAAATAAAAGGGGTAAAAGAGGTGACTTCTGGTTTTATGGGTGGTCACGTGAAAAACCCTGGCTATTACGATGTTATACGTAAAAATACAGGACATCTTGAAACGGTTGAAGTACTTTACGACCCGGCTAAAGTCTCTTATGAAACCTTAGCCAAGACATTTTTTGAAATCCACGATCCTACACAAACAGATGGGCAAGGTCCAGACATTGGGAAGCAATATCTTTCTGCTGTATTTGTTGCGAACAAAACAGAACGTGACACGGTGAAGAAGCTTATTAAGATACTTGAGGGTAAAGGTTTGAAGGTTGCAACTAAAGTGGTAGATAAGACACCTTTTTATTCGGCTGAGCAGTATCATCAAAATCACTATCAGAAAAAGGGTGGTACGCCTTATTGTCATAGACGTGTGAAACGATTTGATTAGTATTTGGTGAATTTCATTAGTTTTACATAATGAAGTTCATTGTTTGAAATGTTTTTCAATCTTTCGCCATATGCGAATAGTGGCGTTGTTCTTCTTTTGTTCCTTTTTTTATTTGTCGATGCAACAAATAAGAAAACGAACCCAAAAAAACAAAATGCAAAGAGCTAACGCTTGAAATTGAATTGTATGCTGTGAAGACTGCAAGGAGTAAATGGAGTGTCCCTGTAGATTTGGGATTTTATGGTTAGAAAGCTTTGTTAGCCTATAAAAGATATTAAAAAGTAAAACTCCCACAGTCGGCGATAGCCTATATTTCCATTAGAAAGAAAGGTCACTCCGAACGACCGAATAAGCGATTAGCGATTCGAGAGGAGTGACG
>WTAE01000098.1 GCA_013139765.1 Sulfurovum sp. | reverse complement strand
ACTCTTCTTGGTTTGAACCATCTTCTACCATCACATTCACGTGAATGTTTCCATCTCCTGCATGGCCAAAACATGGCACTTTAAAGCCATATTTGTCTCCAATGGCATAAATGGCATTGAGGGCATTTGGAAGCATGGAACGTGGTACAGAGATGTCTTCATTGAGTTTCTTGTTACCAAAAATAGTAATAGAAGGTGAAGCGTTACGTCTGGCATACCAAAGTTCGTCTCTATGTTTTTTGTCATGTGCAACGATGAACTCTTGGGCATTGTTTTCTTTAAATGAACGCTCTAACGTTTCAAGTTGAAAAGCCACTTCTTCAGGAACATTCCCGTCAACATCACCAATGAGTAAAGCCCCTGCATCTGCAGGTAAATCAACACCCAGTTTCTCTTTGAGTGCTTGGACCACAAGGGCATCCATAAACTCCATAGCCACTGGGTTTGCACCACCGGCTAAAGACTTAAATACAGCGTTCATCGCGTCATCTACGGAAGGGAAAATACCCATGTATCCCTTGGTATATTTTGGTTTAGGGATGAGCTTGAGTGTCAGTTCTGTTAAAATGGCAAGCGTACCTTCTGAAGCAATGAGAATACCTGCTGTGTTGTACCCTGCCACATCTTTAATGGTACGTTTTCCTGCACGGATGACATCACCATTGGCTCTTACTGCGCGTAAGGCCATAACGTAATCTTTGGTAATACCATATTTGGCAGCACGCATACCTCCTGCATTTTCAGAGACATTCCCACCAAGTGTTGAATACTCTTCAGAAGCGGGGTCTGGTGGGTACATCAAACCTACCTCTTCAGCAGCTTTTTGTAAATCCATGTTAATCACGCCAGGTTGTACTACGGCTACCATGTTTTCCATGTCAATTTCGAGTATTTTGTTCATGTGTCTTTCCATACCCAAAATAATACCACCATTGGTGGGTAAAGCACCACCGGTAAAGCCAGAACCTGCCCCTCTAGGTGTGATGACAATCACGTGCTCATCACAGTACTTTAATATTTTGGAGACATCTTCTTCATCTCTTGGAAAAACCACAGCTTCAGGCTCATAACGTGTACGTGTTGCATCGTAAGAGTAAGCGATGAGGTGGGCTTTATCTGAGTAGACATTCTCTTTGCCTACAAGGGATTCAAAATGTGCTATATGTTTTGCATCTAACATTAGAGCGCACCTACCATGTTGTAGTAGTTGCCTGAAGCACTTCCGCCAAACCAACCACTCTCTAGTTTTTCAAAGTGCATATAAAAAGGAAATTGTCCTTTTGCTGGTAAGTTTGAAACCGATTTTTTTGCAATGATTTTTCCCGAAATTGGGTCGAGAAGTACAGCTGCATCTTTACGTACTATGTAAACCAAACCTACTTGGTACTTTTTTGCAAAATGTGAAAGGTTCTCTTTTGTCGGCTTACTTTCACCTTCCACAGAAAGATAAAGTGCAAAAAGGTCTGGGTGTATCCATGTTTTAGAGTAACTCTTGGTTACTTTTGCGTAAGTGTCAGCATCAGGAGCAAGTACTAAGACATTCTTATAAAGGTAGCCACCAATCACTTTATCGCCTTTTTGGACAGAGGTTTTAATGCTTGGTAGGGCTTCATGCTCTATGATGTATTCGGAGATGAGTTTAGACGCACCATTTCCTGAAGTTTGTGCAATACGGGAAGTGATTGCCTTGAGTGAATTACCATAATCATGTATCACTGCGCCAGACATACCTGTGATGGGAAAAGCACGGTTGAGTTGAATATTTTCACCAGAGACAGATCGGACAGAAGTGTGTACCGTTTGCGGGAAAAAACCTGCCAAAAGTGGGCCAGTAAGAAGAGAAGAGAGGAGGGAAATAAGTGCTACTTTACGCATAGCTATCCTTTAAAGTATAATTGTAATGATTATACATCTAATATAGTAAAAGTTTAGTAAGGAAGATTGAGATTAACCTATTTCAGTTATAATCATTGCCAATTAGACACTCTGAATGGCTAGGTCATGCAGAAGCGTTAAATGTTTAAAGGGTAGAAGTCAGAAGTGAAAAGTTTTAAATATATCATGATTATGCTGGGAATGTTACAGTGTGTGCAAGCGGCAACCGTCACAAGTGAAAAATGGGAAAAAGGGCAAACTTTTTCTGCCTATTTAGAGACACGAGGCATACCTTCAAAGCTATTGCAGTCTATTGCAAAAGAAGATGTGAAGTTTCTTTCAGAAATTGAAAGTGGACGCACTTTCTATGAGTTAAAAGATAGAGAGGGGAACCTTGAACAAAGCCTTATTCCCATTGGTACAGAGATGCAAATTCGCTTGGCAAAAGAGAAAAAAAGTGGCGAGTATGTGTTTAACATTATCCCTATAGAGTATGAAGAAAAAGAGTACACAGCCTCTGTTGAAATTACCTGTAGTCCCTATACAGACATTAAAATGTCATTACACTCTAAAGCCATTGCCGATAAAGTAGGCCAACTGCTTAAAGGCACCATCAATACGAAAAAACTGCGTAAAGGGGATAAACTCTCTTTTATTTATACACAAAGAACACGTATGGGCATCCCTTTTCGAAGTCCACATGTAGAAATCGCCATGCTTGAATCACGAGGGAAACAGCAGTTTGTTTTTGCAGATGAAGATGGCTATGGGCATAAAGAGGGAGGTAAAAACTCTTCTTACAAAAGCAACGGTGATTATATGGAGAAAATACGTATCCATACACGTTCTACGCGCTTTGGCATGCCTTTGCGACATGTACGGATTACTTCCAGGTTTACACACAGAAGATGGCACCCCATTTTGAAACGCTACAGACCACATCATGGTATGGATTTTGGTGCAAGACGAGGTACACCACTTTTAGCGGTGTATGATGGGAAAGTAAGTTTCTCAGGGCGTATGGGTGGCTACGGTAATGTAGTGAAAATAAAACATCCTAGTGGGTATGAGTCTTTGTATGCACACCAAAGTCGTAGAAAGGTACGTCGTGGTCAGCATGTGAAAAAAGGGCAAATCATTGGTTATGTGGGGAGTACAGGTAGAAGTACAGGGCCACACTTACATTTTGGTTTAAAAAAACGTGGACGTTGGATAAACCCCGCAAAAGTATTGCGAAAAACCTCTTTGTCTAAAAAAATAAAATACAAAACCATGCTTATTAAAGAAGCAAAACAGAAAAAAGAGCAATTGATAAACCTCATGGCTCAAAATAAAAAACCCTATATATGGAATGGTTTTTGTGGGACAAGTATGAAGGTAAATGATGAAATCAGCGATCAAACACTTTAAATTACAGCCTCTAGTAGATGCAAAGTTTATTAATACTTCTTTTGCTACCTATGAGCAAAATGGTAAAAATAAAAATTGGGAAATTGTTGAAGCGCATGATTCT
>WTAE01000127.1 GCA_013139765.1 Sulfurovum sp. | reverse complement strand
AAAATTCCTAGAAGGTGAAGAGATTACTGACGAAGAGATCGTAGCTGGTATTAAAGCAGCAACAATTGGTATGCACATCGTTCCTATGACTGTGGGTTCAGCATTTAAAAACAAAGGTGTTCAGACTTTACTTGACGCAGTTGTTGATTACCTTCCATCTCCACTAGAATGTGCCGATATTAAAGGTACAATGATGGACGATGAAGAAGTAGAAGTTATTGTTCCTTCATCTGATGAGGGTGCATTTGCATCATTGGCATTTAAAATTATGACCGATCCATTTGTTGGGCAGTTGACATTTATCCGTGTATACCGTGGTTCTTTAGAATCTGGTTCATACGTACATAACTCAACTAAAGACAAAAAAGAAAGAATTGGTCGTATCATGAAAATGCACGCGATTAAAAGAGAAGAAGTATCTGAGATTTACGCAGGTGAAATCGGTGCGGTTGTTGGTCTTAAGAACACTACAACTGGTGATACACTTTGTGATGCTTCTGATAAAGTTGTTCTTGAAAGAATGGACTTCCCGGATCCAGTTATCTCTGTTGCGGTTGAGCCTAAAACAAAAGCCGATCAAGAGAAAATGGGTGTTGCACTAGGTAAACTAGCTGCAGAAGATCCTTCTTTCCGTGTTTCTTCTGATGAAGAGACTGGTCAAACTATTATTTCAGGAATGGGTGAACTTCACCTAGAAATTCTTGTAGATAGAATGAAAAGAGAATTTAATGTTGAAGCAGATGTAGGGGCGCCACAAGTTTCTTACCGTGAGACTATTAAAGAAGCGGTTGACCAAGAGTACAAATATGCTAAACAATCTGGTGGACGTGGACAATTTGGACATGTTTATCTTAAAATTGAACCACAAGAACCAGGGTTTGGTTATGAGTTTGTTGATGCAGTTAAAGGTGGGGCGATTCCAAAAGAATTTATCAAACCTGTTGATAAAGGTATTCAAGAAGCTATGGCTAGAGGTATTCAAGCGGGTTACCCTGTTGAAGATGTTAAAGTTACAGTTTATGATGGTTCTTACCATGATGTCGATTCATCTGAAATGGCATTTAAATTGGCAGCTTCTATGGGATTCAGAGAAGGTTGTAGAAAAGCTAAGCCAATCATCTTAGAACCATTGATGAAAGTTGAAGTTGAAGTTCCTGAAGATTACATGGGAGACGTTATTGGTGATGTTGCCAAAAGACGTGGTCAAGTAACAGGAATGGATGACAGAGCAGGAAACAAAATTGTTAATGCATTTGTACCACTTTCAGAAATGTTTGGTTACTCAACTGACCTACGTTCAATGACTCAAGGTCGTGCGACGTATGCGATGGAGTTTGATCACTATGAAGAAGTGCCACAGAATGTTGCAAAAGAAATCATAGAAAAAAGAAATAGTTAATATTTCGCAGTATTTTACTGCATCTTTGAAGGAGTGCGTTCCGTCTTGTACGGACGTACACTCCTTCAGCACAACCTCCAAATCTACAGCAAACTACAGCGAAAACTAAAAACTACTTTACCAACAAAACTTATATCAAATAAGTGAACTTAACTATTACGTAAAATATCAATATAAATCTTATTCTATTTTAATTCTAAATTAGCATACAATAGTATTTAAAGGACAAAAATGAAGTATATCATTGATCTTATAGAAGATGTTAGAGAGCAAATTGGGAATCATGGGGAGTATACTGTCAAAGCAGGCTTACTCAAAACAGATGAAAATGATGAGAAAAAACTGATTTATTCTGGGGAGGCTACGCTCTCTACTTTTCATATTGACGAAATACGTAAAGAACTTATCTTTGAGATAGATGCTAGTGAGTCTAGCTTGACGATTTCAGACCTTATCCCACCGCTTTTGATACTTGATATGGATGCGATGATGTTTGCGCTTAAAATAGATGTGAATGCCCAATATAAAAACATGGAAATTGTAGGTTTTGGTAAAAATGATGAGCAGAAGGCTTATATCTTATTTATAAAGATATAAGCGTTTAAGAAAAATACCTAAGAGATGTATTTGGGTTTTTGTGCAAACAGTATCCATGTCATGTTTAATTTGTTATTTTTAGAAAAGTATGCGATGGCTTCAAAAGGGATTTTTTTACGTCTTTTAATGACCGCATAATTTTGCGGATCCATGGCAAGTGCAAAGGCAACATCTTTGTCTAAGACTTTTTCTTTTTTTAGTTTTGCAGAAAGCACAGTTCTAATACGTGTCGAGACTTCATCAAATAGTATCATGCCACTCCTTTGTGTTAAAGATACGTGTATGATAATAGAATTTTTGAAACTCTTGTAAAAGTATGTCAAATTGACATACTATTTCTTCTTTTAGTTCTTTTCGCTGTCAATTTCAATGACTGTGTGCACATTTCCTCTTGGATTAAAGTCTGCAATGAGTTTCATAGACTTTGGTTGGAGTTTTGAAAAGAGTGCATCATAAATTTCATTTGCTGAATTTTCATGTGAGACATGTCTGTACATAAATGAGTTTATGTAGAGTTTGATGGCTTTAAGTTCAATGACCAATGCATTGGGAACATATGAGAGTTTAAGTGTGGCAAAGTCAGGGTAACCTGAACGTGGGCAAAGACACATAAACTCAGGAAGTTCAATGTTTATGGTGTAGTTTTTACTGTGATTATTTGGCCAAAAATTCTCTTCTGCATTGATGTCAAATTCTTGTATCTCTTTTTCGCCGTATTTCATGATGTTTCCTTTAGTTGTACTGGTTAATAAGTGTGTTTTCGTCTATGGCTGTACTGACACCAAAACCTTGTATATAGTCAATACTCAGGTTTCGTAAAGTACTTTTTTGTTTTTCGTTATCTACCCATTTGGCAACTGTTTTTACCTCTAACTCTTGAGACATGTGAATGAGGGATTGTAACATTGCGTAGGTGGTTTTGTCTTCTAAGTCTGTGAC
>WTAE01000140.1 GCA_013139765.1 Sulfurovum sp. | reverse complement strand
TTCTCCTAATTATTTATATTTATAATAGTATCTTATAAATATAAAGTAGGGACTTAATAATATTTAATTTTCCAAAATTTCATAACGTTTCTCGTTGACTTTAACCTTTGGCGGATGCCTTTGGTCTTCAAAGTAGTCATACCCCTCTTTTAAATTCGTCCAAAAATCATACCACTCATTCCCCTCATACAGGGCCATATTTTCTTCCGTCATTTTAAAAGGATAGGCATGTACAGGCACATGATTTTGCCCCTTATTTAAAGCTTCTTCTATCAATGTATAAATCTCTTCTATCTTCTCATCTGTCATGGCATAACAACCCGCAGAAACACAGTTTCCATGTACCATTAAAAAAGAACCTGTACGCTTGTGTGCACGGTCATAGCTGTTAGGGTAGCCTAAATTAAAAGAGAGGTGAAACTTAGAGTTTGGGTTAAGTAATGCTGTGGTTACTTTATAAAATCCTTCAGGCGACTGCATGTCTCCCGTTTTTTCTTTAGGTCCAAGTGCTCCTGAATAGGCACAAATACGATAAGACTTTAAGTGTTCATAGCCTGCCTCTTTTTTGATCCACACTTCTAAAAGTGCTTCTTCTTTAAATATCCGTATAAATACTGGCACACCTGCTTTCACAGCTAAGATATTCAGCGAGTCCTCAAGTGAACGTGTAATCATTGGATCTTCTACTATTTTTGGCAAGATAAGCTCCTCTTTTGTAGCATTCCCCATGACGATGAGCTCTTCCAGGCTAATGCTTGTGTTGTAATCACTGTTTGAGAGTGTTTCTTCACTGACATTTACATCAGACTTAGAAAATTGTTGGGTGGGTGTTATATCAAGGTAAAAAAGAGAAAAAGAGAGTAGCAATACAATGAACAAGAGCCCATCAGCTAAAATAAGCCATGCTCTTGTCATCATTTATGCCTTGTTAAAAGTTTAATTTCTGTGCTTTGTCATAGCCATAGATATCTGGGAAAACTGTCAATTTACCTGCATCATCCACATACGTTGTAAAGTACGCTGTGTGTACAGCCAATCTTTTTTTGATTTTAATGTAATGTGTTTCTAGTGAGTCATAATCTTCTTTTACTTCTGTCGCTGTGGCAGTCGTATAGTTTTTAGATACATGACTTAACATAAGCGCAGGGTCAGAGAGTCTTACACAACCATGACTATAGGTACGTACTTTACGTTTGAAAAGGTATTTTGACTGTGTGTCATGCATGTAGACATTGTGTCTATTTGGGAAAATGAACTTCACCCTACCCAAACCATTTTTCTTTGAAGGCACTTCAATAAACTTAAATGGTACAGGACCTTTCCCGCCTTTATAAGCAGCCAAATTAACAGACGAAGGTGTGAGTGCAGGAGACTTCAAGTTATAATCTTTACGCATCACCATACGTTTTTTAGTCAAATACTTAGGATCTTTCAACAAACCCGGTATGACTTCATGTCTCGCAATACTGTCAGGAACAGACCATTGTGGATTGAGTGTGATATAAGAGAGGTCTGAAGAGAAGATAGGTGTCTTAAGATTTTTCTTACCCACAACCACTGCCATAGAAATAGCTGTTTTCTCTTTTTCTATGACGTGTACTTTAAACTCTGGTATGTTTACAATGGCATAATCTGTACCAATGTCTTGTTTCATTAACTTCACTCTGTCAATGTTTAAGTGTACTTTTTTTGCCAAAGCAGCTTGTGATGCACCCTGTATTTCTAAAGCATGATAGTGTGCAACAAGTTTAGAAAACTGAACATACGAAGGTACATACGGCGCAAGTATTTTTTCTATACTTTCACCTGCCTTGAGCTTCATTTTTAGATCAGAAGAAGATACTTTTTGTCTATAAACACCATAGTCGGTTACTTTTTTGCCATGCACTTCAGAAGTGAGCACTGGGTCCACAATACAGCCATTGGCAAGATTTTCAGTATACGCTACAAGAAGTTTTGTCATCAGTGTCGAGCTTTGGCTTGTTTTTACTTTGCTGTAAAATGCCTCTTTATTACAAATTGACGCATACTTATCTGTTTCCAAAATCTTTAAAAAATCACTTTTTTGTCCAGATCTCCAACCTTCACTGTCTGGTACACCCACACAACCACTAAAAACCAATACAGCCAAAGCTGTAGTTACTATGTTAACTCTTATTTTCCCTAATTTCACGTATTTTCCCTTTAATACTTTTCCAACAAATGTAAGCACTTGAAAATGCCCACTGAAAGTTATATCCGCCAAGTCTCCCTGTCACATCTAACACCTCACCAATAAAGTAAAGTCCCTCTTCGTTATGACTCATCATAGACATTCTTTCTACTTCATTGGTGTTTACACCCCCTTTGGTTACTTCGGCTTTACTGTAGCCAAAGGTCCCTGCAGGAGCAAAAATATACTCTTTTAAACTCTGTAATCTTTCAAATTCATCTTTAGATAAGCTATTATAATTCTTATCTACTATACGCAATTGTAGCAAAAATGCCTTAGTAACACGTTTGGGCAGAGGCAAAAGAGAAGAGATAAGCTTCTTGGATCCTGCTATAGACTTGAAAGAAAAGCCTGGCAAAAAGTCTATTTCTATACTTCCTTTTTCCCAATATAAAGAAGCATCGAGCACTGCAGGTCCACTTAACCCTTTGTGCGCAAAAAGTAAAGCCCCTGCACATTTTTCTCTCCCTACAGTCATCACAACATCTGTTGAAACCCCAGAGAGTTCTTTAAAGAAAAACTGATCTTTCTGCACGGTAAAGCCTACCAATGCAGGTGCCCTTTTTATCAGTGTATGTCCAAAGTGTTCAGCAATCTCATACCCTATGGCAGAAGCGCCAATTTTAGGAAAAGACAAACCACCAGAAGCCACCACAAGATTTTTTGTTGTGTAGGTTTTTTTAGATGTCTTCACATAAAAGATATCTTCTCTTTTAGAGACTGACTCAACACTCTCGTTAAGACAGATTTTCTGTTTTTTACTCTCTTTTAAAAAAATATCTACAAGTTCAGAGGAAGCATTTTTACAAAAGTACTGTGTCTCTTTTCTAAGTACAGGCACTAAACGCTGTCTCTCTAACCACTTTAAAAGTGCTTTCTGAGAAAATGCTTCTAAAGAAGGGCTAATAAATGCTTCATCACCCAGATAATACTCTGTGCCCATATTGGCATTGGTAATGTTACACTTTCCACCACCAGAAATGCTAATTTTGGCACCAAGTTTTGCATTACTTTCTAAGATGATACAGCTTTGTTTTGGAAGTAAAGAAGCCAGCATCAAAGCACTGGCACCCCCACCTATAATAATGATTGGACTATTCATAAACGTATTATAGCTTATGGTGCACATAAACTACACATATTTTTGAGTAAACTAGCTCAAAAAAGGTGTACGCCATGCAAAAGATAAACATACTAAGCCTTACATTTCTTTCTCTATTAATCACAACAGGATCTTATGCTGCTGAAAGATACGACACAAAAGCATTTCGAACTATTACCAAACTTTGTGCCTCATGCCATGGTACCCCTTTTTATCAAGCCAAACAAAATGATGATGATGACTGGGAATACTACTTTGACACCCAAGGTAAATTAGAAAAAATCCATAAAGGAAATACAAAAGGTATGGGCGCAGTGAGTAGTCCACTTTTTAAGAAAAACAAAAAGCGCATCTTAAAACTCTTGATTGAAAATTCTAAATATTCCGGTGCGGTAAATGGCTGTGATGCAAACTTCTGTGGTACTAACCATTAACCCACCCCTGAAAATACCGTCCCCTAACAGTCAATTCTAATCGTGCTTTTGTTATGATTTGGTATAGGGAGTGTTATGTCCAAAATACTATTTTTATCTATTTTCTGTTTTACATTTTCTCATCCGAACCTCTTCGTCATCACTGACAAAGATGGCAATGTTGAGTCTAAAGCCATGCATCACACAGAAAATGCATACTTAAACCAAAAAGCCACAGAGTACTCCCACCAAGCCATTTACGACGAGCTACACCGCGAAGAGTATTTGGCACGTAAAGCTGCTGCTGCAAGACTTCATATTGCCCGTATTGAACATGAAAAAGCCAAAGCAGAAGATCTAGGTAAAAGCTACCATGTCTCTGCACTAGACAAACAACAACTTTTAGAAGATGCGAAATACTTTAAAGGTGGAAAATATGTCTGGGGAGGTACCACCCCTGAAGGTTTTGACTGTTCTGGTTACGTACAGTATCTCTACAAAAAGCACGACATTAACTTACCTAGAACTGCTTGGGCACAGTCTAAAAAAGGTTCAAATGTAGAAGTAGCAGATTTACAAAAAGGGGATTTACTCTTTTTTCTTACAGATAAAAAAAGAGGTATTCCTGTGACCCACGTGGGTATCTACTTAGGAGATGGAAACTTCATTCATGCTGCTTCCAAAAAGAAAGGCATCATCATCTCACCTCTAGGCTATGGTTCTTATGCGAAGAATTTTGTCTCAGCCAAACGTGTTACAGACAAGTCCTAACAAATCGTATGGTGAGATACCCCCCCTCGTGGGTATCCAAATAATTCCATTACAATCTTTGTAACTTCTTTAAACCTTCTTTTACCATAGTAGCCGTATCTCCAGAAGCACCTGAAAGTGCTTTCTGAATAGCTTCTTTCTTAAAGCCTAAACTCTCTAACGCCATGACTGCTTCACCTAGAGCACCAGACCCAGCACTCTCGTCATTGCCATCCACAATAAAGTCCGCCAACTCTACTAAAATACGACTCGCAGCTTTAGGGCCAATACCGGGTACACGTTTTAACATTGAGACATCTTTGGCAGCCACAACTTTAGCAAAAGTAGAAGGTGTAAAGGTAGAACAAATGGCAAGACCTACTTTAGGACCTACACCGTTTATTTTTAAAACCGTGTCAAACATCTTTTTTTCATTTAAGTCCATAAAACCAAAAAGCAAATTGGCATCTTCACGTATGACTTGTGTCACAAAAAGTTTCACCTTGCTTTCGTTGATGCCATTAGAAGTATTGATGGACACATGTACTTCATGTACCATGCCATGTACGTTCAAGTGTACAAATGTGGGGTCTTTTCTCTCTAGTGTTCCTTCTATGCCTACTATCATATCTGTCCTTTTAATTTCTAGGTACAGTATATCAAGTCTTTAAAGATTTATTTCAAAATATGTCATATTGTCATATTTTTGAATTAAGAGAAAATGATTTGGGCAGAAAAGAAAATAGTAGAAAATAGTAGAAAATAAAATAAATGAAATGTTGGAGGGGGGGGAGTAAAAACTAAAAAGTGGCCAAACAAGGGAACATATACAAAAAAGGGAAAGTAATATATGAAAAAAGCCACTTTTAAAAAGTTTCGCACGTCAAGACCAAACAAGGAAGTTACAATTTCGGACAAGAAATAAAACAAAATCCTAACATGCTTGAAAGAGTATCTCTCTTTCTTAATTCAATTATAGACTACCTAGATGTACACAGAGTATCAAAAGATTAACAAGAAGATAACGCCTCGTCTATAAACAACATACAGAGACGAATGTCCTCATAAGAGAGTGCCCCATCTAACGCTTCATAGATGGGTTTTAAACGTAATTTTCCCTCTTCTGTAAAATTTTCTTTATTTTTTTTCGTTTGTAATTTTAGTACTTCATTTTCTACTAAAGTGATGTTTTCTTCTTTTGGTTTGTACTTACTGATGTCAAACGCTGCATCTTCTTCTTTTATAAGCGCCAAGTGATTCACCACAGTACTTTTACCAAGCCCTCTGTTTTGTGCCAACTTTAAAAGTGTGTCTGACTTCTCTATGAGATGTTTGGTTTTTTTATGTGTTGGCGTGACGTAGGCAGAGTGTGAAGGTTTACCCGCTTTTATGTTTTGTTTCTCTTCTTCTATCTTCTCTTTAGAGACTTCACCACCCAAGCTCAAGATGTGCTGGTCAAAGATACCTGCTAACACTTCTTTTGCATGACTTTCAATTTGCGTATGTGCTTTGTTTGAAGCTTCTTTTATACGAGAATCCACATGTAAGATAAGTGGGTCTACCCTCAATGCCATAGTGTTCAATCCCATCAAACGTAAACCTTCTATGTTACGTATACGAGAAAGTGCCACATACCCCTGCCCTGTCTCAAATGTTTTAGAGAGGTCAATCTCTGCTGCATCCAAAGTCATTCCCTGAGACTTATGCACAGTAATGGCCCAAGCCAAACGTAAAGGTACTTGAGAGACGGTGGCAAGTACTTTTCCCGCATCATTTTCTATGGACCAGTCTTCTAACTCTAACTTTATCTTCTT
>WTAE01000253.1 GCA_013139765.1 Sulfurovum sp. | reverse complement strand
GTATCACATCTGCTTGTGACGGGAAACACTAAAACACTGCGTACTATTTTGGCACTTGCCCAAACACATGAGATTAGTTTGGGAATTATCCCCAATACTAAACAAAAAGAGTTAATACGTACCTTGTCTTTGCCTTCAAAGGTAAAAGAACGTATTGCCGTTGCGTTAAAACCTCAAGAGAAAAAAATTGATTTACTGTACTGTAATGAGACGATTGTATTACAAGAAGTAGTGATAGGTGATGCACCTCCTTTAGATACTTTTGAAGCTGTCCTTGAAGGTAAAGGGCTATTTGATAGACTTAAACTTTTTTGGAAAACACTCAGAAAAGTAAAAAGTTTAAAACATCGAAAAATAAAGATTTTGGATGCAAAAGAAAATGTGATGGATATCTCTGCAGTTGGGCTTGTTGCGGTAAGTTATAAGAACGAAACCTTTGCTTCGAAACTCTTATCTTCCAAACTGTCTGCCACAGATGGAAAGTTGGTTCTAGCCATCCTCTCACCTACGTCTATGTTACAATATATGACCTATGTCTTTCAGTCTATTGTAAGCCATAAGACGTCTAAAAACTTACCAAAATCTATAGGTTACATTAGCAGTGCTTCCCTTCAAATAGAAACAGACATGCCTCTACGTGTTTTGGTAGATGATGAAGAGATAGAGAGTAAAACACTGGTTTTAGCGGTGAAAAGAGAAGCATTGGCACTAAGTGTGGGAGAGGCATTTTGGGAGAAACAGAGTGTTGGGCAAAATGGAAAAGACTCTGTCAAAATAGACCACCTTCCTTCTGACAAAGAGAGCAGTGAGTATTTGGCTAAGGCTATTCCCCTGTTTAGCCATGCTAGTAAAGAACAATACGCAACACTTTTCTCTAATTTAAGAGAAGAGGGGAGACTCAACTCTGTGTATATCACTTTGTTGATACTCTCAACGATGATTGCAACCTTTGGTCTTTTTATTGACTCCTCTTCGGTGATTATTGGTGCCATGCTTCTTGCTCCCCTCATGCAACCTATTGTGAGCTTTTCTATGGGCGCACTGAGACAAGATAGTACCCTTGAGATCAATAGTGCAAAAAGTATCTTTTGGGGTGTATTTTCTGTTTTACTGACCTCTGCACTGATTGCTTTGTTCATTCCTATAGAACACTTAACTTCAGAGATGAAGGGGAGACTTTCCCCTACTATTTTAGACCTTTTTGTGGCCATTGTTTCTGGGGTTGCTGCAGCGTATGTAAAAAACAATGAAAAGATTATGAGTTCTTTAGCGGGTGTGGCAATTGCTGTGGCTTTGGTTCCTCCTATTGCCGTGGCAGGGATAGGTTTAGGTTGGGGAGATTTACACATGTTTATGATGGCATTTTTACTGTTTATCACTAACCTTGTTGGTATTGTTTTTGCAGCTTCACTTACCTTTGTTTTTTTAGGTTTTTCTCCTTTAAAAGTGGCAAAACGAGGTGTGGCAATTTGGTTAGTAATGGTTACACTTATTTCTATTCCACTTTATGGGGCATTTAAACAAATGGAGACAGAAGCAAAAGTACAAAGTAGACTTTCAAATGTGACCTTTCAGTTGGCAGAACATGATGTGACACTGGTCAATGTGCAACTCATACATGGCCTTAAAAAAGATGAAATACATTGTGACGTGGAAGCCACGGGGAAATTAAACAAAGATGAAATGCTGCGCTTAAAAGAGGCTATTTTAGGTACGGTAAAAAAAGATACAGACATTCTTGTGACGTTTAAATATAAACTTTAAAAGAAGTTTTTCTATAAGATGTCATGTAAAGTATTGGCATCTTTCATCCATGTATTGAGCGCTTCCCACTCATCATTTTCAACCATTTTCTGACATTTTTTAAGCTCAGATTGAAAGGCATGCATGGCTTCAAGCACATTGTCCTTATTCTGTCTAAAAATGTCTTCCCACATAGTTGGAGAAGACTTTGCAATACGGCTCATATCTTTAAACCCTCCACCAGCAAGGGCAACAATGCTCTCTCTGGCTTCTTGTTTCATCACTGAATTGGCAAGTGCATAAGAGAGTGCATGGGGCATGTGTGAAATGAATGCAGCATGTCTATCATGCTCTTTGGCATCCATACAAACAATGTTCATACCAATGTCAGAGAAGAGTGTTTTTGCTACGTCTTTTTGCGCTTTGCCAGACTTTTCTAAGTCACAGAGTACAACCACTTTGTCTCTGTAAAGGTCTGGAAGTGCCGCTTTAGGACCAAACTTTTCAGTACCTGTCATTGGGTGTGCTGTGACCACATTTTTACGTATGTTGGAAGGGATAGAAAGTGAGATTTTTTCTTTGGTACTTCCTAGGTCAATGACTGTACATTGGGGGGAAATATTTTGTAGTTTTTGCAAGACAGCAATAATGCCATCAACAGGGATAGAAAGAATAATAAGGTCACAGTTTTCAAGCGCTTCAAGAGAGTTTACGATTTCATCGACAAGGCCAAGTTTTAGGGCTTCTTCACAGTGTGTTTGGTTGTGGTCTAGTCCAAGAAAATAGTACTCTCTAGGAAGTTTTTTAAGGGCAATGCTCAAAGAACCACCCATCAAACCTAAGCCAATAAAACCTACTGTGGTTTTCCCCATAAAACACCTCTTTACACTTTTTGTAGGAGTATAGCATTATTTGGTTATATATTATGAGCTTCTTAGAGAAATAAAGCTAAAATAATGCAAATAAAAACAAGGCTCGAAGATGATAAAAAAGATAGCACTCAGCTGGATGCTTTTGGCAACATTTATGTTCGCACAAAAAGTGACACAGATTAAATTTGTAGGACTTGGACATATTTCTGCAAATACTGCGAAAGAGATAGCCGGCATACGTGTGGGCGACCAGATTACAGCGGAAGCTATCAACGAGTCAATTAAGAGCTTTTATTCACAAGGGTACTTCAAGGATGTATGGGTAGACCAAAAGTCTGGTGTACTTATTTACCACTTTGATGAGAAACAAGCCATTGCAAATGTGAGCATCAAGGGCTATGGTTCTGGGGACGATGGTAAAAAACTTTTAGCGGGTATTGGTGTCAAAAAAGGGGATTTGTATGATGCAAGACGTGTACGTAAAGCCAAAAATACACTGATCTCTAAACTTGAACAACAAGGGTATTATGACACGGTGGTAGAAGTTACAACGAAGAGCGTTGGTAAAAGCTCTAAGTCTATTACCTTTGACGTGAACAAAGGTGAAAAGATCATTATTAAAAAAATGAACTTTGTGGGTGCCAAAGAGTTAAGCGAAGGGGATTTACAAAAAGAGTTAGCCAACAAAGAAGAAGACTGGTTAGGGTGGATGCCATGGAGAAATAATGGTGAAGCTTCAGTAAGTCAACTTGAGTATGACAACCATAGAGTTAAAAACACTTACATGGAACATGGTTACCTCGATGCCAAAGTAAGTCCAGCACTTATGCGTGTTGATTTTGGTTCGTACAATGCAGAAGTAGATTACCAAATTGCAGAAGGTGCACAATACACTTTAGGTAAAATCACCATCAGTCATGAGATAGAAGGCTTAAAAACAAAAGACCTGTATAATGTACTTCTTCTCAAAGAGGGTAAAATCTTTAACATCAAACGTATGCGTAAAGATATTGCAAGACTTGAAGAAGAGGTTGGAAATTTTGGATTTGCCTATGTAAAAGTAGCACCACAAATGAATAAAAATCCTGAAGCACGTACTTTAAACTTAAACTATATTGTCACACCAGGTGACCCTGTGACCATTAAAGATGTAATTATCTCAGGAAATGACATCACTAAAGATAGAGTTATCCGTCGCTACATCTACTTAGCCCCAGGTGATAAGTTTAATGCTAAAGATTTAAAAGATTCAAAATCTGCTTTAGGTCGAACAGGTTTTTTTGAAAAAATAGACATTCAGCAAGAGAGAATTTCAAAAGATACCATCAACTTACTTGTTAAAGTAAAAGAGACTTCTACAGGAAGTATTTCTGCGGGTGGTGGATATGGTTCATATGAAGGGCTTATGGTGAATGCTTCTATCTCAGATAGAAATATTTTTGGTTCAGGGATTAACACGACTTTAGGGTTTGAGATTTCAAAAATATCAGCCAACTATAACGTCTCTTTTGTAAACCCAAGAATTTGGGACAGTATGTATAGTACGTCACTCTCTTTTTATAAAAGAGATTATGAATTTATTGACTATACCCAAGATCAATTGGGTGCAAACTTCTCTGTGGGTAGAGAATTCTATAGATATTTCCATGCTTCCATAGGTCTAGGATATGTGGACAACCAATCAACCATTAACGAAGATAGCATACTAGAAAACCCTGTCAATACTTTTTTATACAATGACCAATATAAAAAGACCTCTTTGGTTGCAGGGCTTAACTTCAACAATACCGATGATTTTTATCAGCCTAGAGAAGGTATGCAGGCAAGCATTAGTTTTGAGTATGCACAACTTGATGGAGATGATGCCAATATCTCTGTTTTCCCGGAGGGGTATGGAACCATGTTGAAAAGTACGGGAAGACTCGGTCTTTATTATGGTCTTGAAGATTATATTGATTACGATATGATTTTACGTTTTAAAGGTAGAGCAACACATATTTCCCGTGAAGATGGATCTAAACTGCCTACCGCAGAAAAACTCTTTATGGGTGGGGTAGGTTCAGTAAGAGGGTACAATCCTTATTCACTAGCACCTTTTTTCTTAAGTGATCCAAGCAACCCAGAAAGTAGAAACCTTGTTGGGGGTACTAGCCGTTACTCTGCTTCTGTAGAAGCGTCTGTGCCTTTGTCTGAAGCAGCTAAAATGCGTTTGGCTTTCTTTTATGATTATGGAAGCATCGATGCCGATGGTGGTGTTGTAAATGGTACCTTTGTAAAACTAGACAGTGTTTCAAGATCTTCAACAGGTGTGGTTCTAGAGTGGCAGTCTGCCTTTGGTCCGATTAACCTTATTTTCGCTTACCCTATTGATGAGCAAGAGGGTGACCAAACAGCAGTCTTTGAATTTTCTATGGGTTCACGTTTCTAAAAATATGTCGGCTTGACTCAGCCCATGTTATTGGGAAGGTCGATAAATTGACCTTACCTTAGATACCTAAACCTTCACAAGAAGGTAAGGTATCTGCATCTTCTACAACAATGGTAAAATCCATTGGTTTCTCCAAAGACTTTATTTTCTCTTTTGTCAAATATAACGGTTTATCTGAGTGTATGGTCAAAGTGTTGTGTTTAAAGCTAAAGTCTATTTTGGCTGCATTTGAAGCACTATGTAAAAAGACTGTCAGTGTATAAATGAAACTAAGCCACAAAAGAGACTGTTTTTCTGGTAGCAGTGTTTTGTACTGTTGAAAAAGTGGTTTATGTAGTAACTCTTTTCCATGCATACGTAAAAGCAAAGAAATCAAGACCATCTCTTTATGGGTAAAGTCATAGTTTAACTCTTGCATGGCAATGTAAAAAGCGTGCTGATGGGCTTTGTAGATGGTTAAGGTTTTACCAATGGCGGAGAGTTTCAGCGCATAGTTTAACTCTTTCTCATACTTCATATTATCATTGATGCTTGTTTGCAGTGCCGTATAAAGTTTTTTCCCTATCAGCAACTTCATTTTACGTTTTTTATCTATGGTGATCTGTGGTTTAAACCTGTCAAGTATAGAGACAATGCTTGGGTTTAGTGTTTTAGGGAAGGTATGTTTGTCATCGTGTAAAAGTGTTTCTAGAAAAACCCCTTCTCTTACCCCTACAGAGGAGGTGACTACTTCTTGCGTTCCCAAATGAGACATCAGGGCATTAAAAATAAGTGTTCCTTCCCTGATAGTATCATAACGGTTCTTTTTCAGAGAGAATGCTTTGAGATTTTTAACAGAACCGCGAGGAATGGCTTCCAAATATTCACGGTGTTCATCCACAGAGTAAGTAAAAGCATGCAACTTATCTAAAGGGTAGTCAGAACGCTTCATAATCCCCTTTGAGAGTGTTCTTGCCGTACCACCAATACCAATGGCAATGGCATGTTTAAAATGGCTAGGAAGACGCTTTAATGCTTCTTGGATGTAGCTCTGCGCCTCTTTGCTTATTGACTTGTCTGAGGAAAAGAGTTCTTTGATACGTACCGTACCTAGGTCTAAAGAGTGGCTCTCTAGGACTTTTCCTTTTTGGATGAGTGTAAGGTCAGAAGAGCCTCCACCAATGTCTATGGTAATACCCTCAGTAATAGGCAGTAGATTGTAAGCAGCGATGGCACCATAGGTCGCTTCTTGTTTACCATCAATCACGCGAATATTTAAGCCTAACTCTTTTTGGATGTAAGTGATGAATAGTGCGCGGTTAGGAGCATCTCTTAGTGCAGAGGTTGCTATGCAAAGTGTTTTTCGTGCTTGGTATTTGTTGATGGTTTCTTGGAAAGATTTAAGGGTAAGGAAAGCGCGTTTGATAGCAGGAGCTTGGAGGTAACCCTCTTTGTGGTAAGCCCCTTCACCTAAACGTACTTTAGATTTTTGTTCACAGATGAGATGAAAGCCATAGCGGCTTGTCTTCTCGAATATAACCAGTCTGGCTGAGTTGGAACCGATATCAATGATAGCAGTTCGCTTTGCCATGTTATGCTTCTAACTCTTCTTGGAGTTTATTGTATTTGAACATAAGTTCTTCTACATTCTCCACATTGTCAGGATCAGAGACAATACAATCAACTGGACATACAGCAATACACTGTGGTTCGTCAAAGTGACCTACACATTCTGTACACATATCTGGGTCAATTAGATATATCGGATCGTTCTCTTCGATTGCTTCGTTTGGACACTCTTCTCTACATGCGTCACATGCGATACATTCGTCAGTTATTACTAATGCCATTTTTAGCCTTGTGTGAGTTGTTACAAACTCAAGTTATTATTTATACGTGTTATAACCCAAGAAAGCTTATGTGTGTATTAAATATGAGGCAAAAAAGGATTATATGAAGATAAAAAAGGATTTTGTTGTATTTTAGGGAGATTCAACAGACAAATTGTCTGTTGAAAGGGGAATTGTTTAATAAAAATGAAGTTTTAGCTAATCTCTTTTGGGAAACAAAATCTGTATCCACGTCTTCTTACTGTTTCAATGGTTGTGATTTCAAGTGGTTTATCCATTTTTTGACGGATCTGGTTGATGGCTACTTCAATAACGTTAGGTGTCACCAATTCAGGTTCTTCCCAAATGGCATCAAGCAGTTGTTCTTTAGAGACAATTTGGTCTTTATGGATAGCCAAGTGTGTGAGTACTTCAAAAGGTTTCCCTTTAAGTTCAATCTCTTCACCTTGGTAAATGATTTTCTCTTCTTCTGGGTTAATGATAAGGTCTTCAATTTCGATGATGTTAGAGACACCAAAACGTAATTTAGCTTCCATACGTACCAATAAGATGTCAAAATCTATAGGTTTTCTAATAAAGTCATCTGCACCTGAACGCAGTGCTTTAATTTCTGACTCTTTGTCGTCACGTTCTGAAATGACAATGACCGAAGTTTTATGGGCATTGTTTTTAATGTTGGCAATCATGTCGACAGTTTTGTCATTACTTTTTGGCCATGACAGTAAAACAAGGTCATAATTTCTAATATCAAGATAGTACTTTGCATCACCAGCATTTTCTGCGATATCTGCTTGGTAATTGTTTTCAATTAATGTATCTGAAAGTGCTTTACCAAAGTCTACATCTTCTTCTATGATAAGTATTCTCATAACTAAGCCTTTATGCTTTAAGATTTATTTAATATTATAGCATAAAAATGGGAATTTCTGAAAATTTACTTAAAAGTGCCAAGATTTACTTAAAGCGACAGTACACTGGGGAAGGATGTCAGGTTTTGCAATTTTAATTTTGAGGCTTTGTATTTGGGGGTATGTCTCTCTCAATAAGTCTTTTAGTCCCAAAAGGGCATTCTCCAAAAGTTCATATTGTTCTGACTTCAGTTTGTTCTCGAGGTGTTCTACAATGTCTGCGTAGTTAATAAAGTTATCCTCTGCGTAATCATAGTCACAAACAAGGTTTACAATAACATTTTGAGGTCTGTCTCGCTCAAAATCAAGCAGACCAATGATTACGTCAAAAGTCAAATCTTCAATGTGAATGGTCACCTTAAACTTTTCCCTCTTCTTTTTTAAACATTCTTACAATGTTTGGAATGTGTTTATAGAAGATGATAAAGGCAATAATCCAAATAGGGGCATGGGAGTGGATACCAGGCACATCAGGGTACATCACATATGAAGCAATGATGAATGCCATAAGTCCAATAAGAGAGGAGAGTGAAGAGATCTTAAGTCCTTTAGCAGCAATGAGCCAGACAACAATGGCAATGGCTGCAGGAATAGGCATCATAATAAGTAAGACACCAAAACCAGTTGCCACACCTTTGCCACCTTCAAAAAGTAAAAAAGCAGAAAAACAGTGCCCAACGACAGCCAAGACAGCAATAGTCCAAAGTACAGATTCTGGAGAACCAAGCATTTTGGCTACCAAGATGACAAGTACCCCTTTAATACCATCTAAAAAGAGGGTAATGGCACCAAGTTTTTTGGCAAGTATTGGGTCTTTTTCTTTCACGACACGTAAAACATTGGTGGCACCAATGTTCCCTGAGCCTTCCGACTTTATGTCAACACCTGCAAACTTTTTTGCTAAGAGGTAACCAAAAGGGATACCAGCGATAAGATAGGCTGCGAGGTAAAGTAGTATGTTTTCCATGGGTGTAATTTCCTAATTAGAATTCATGAGAATTCTCTAATAGTGCAATTTTAACCGAATTTTGCTAAAATAGCCACAATACAGTAAGTCAGTAGGTATTTGGTATAGCAAGAATGTCTGACTGGTCTTAAAGGATAGCAAATGAGCATTGATTATAAATCTGAAATTAACAGACTTAAAAAAGAACTCTCTGTCACCGTTGTGGCACACTATTATCAGCGTGATGAAGTCTTTGAAATGGCTGACATTACAGGTGACTCTTTAGAACTCGCACGTCGCTGTCAAGCAGATGAGAATGAGTGGGTTGTGTTTTGTGGGGTTGGCTTTATGGGGCAGTCGGTGAAAATCATTGACCCCGACAAACGTGTACTTATGCCAAAGATAGCCTGTTGTGCCATGGCACGTATGATGGATGGTTCTTACTTTGAAGAGTCTGTAGATTACATGGTAGAGCGTGGTATTGCGAGAGAAGATATTTTGCCTATTACCTACATTAACTCTGATGCTTCAGTCAAAGCAAAAGTAGGGGAGATGGGTGGTTATGTTTGTACGTCTTCTAATGCCTTTAAAATCATTGAAAAAGGTTTAGAGACAGGCAAAAAAATCCTTTTTGTGCCAGACCGATGTTTGGGCCAAAATTTCGCCATTCAAATGGGGCTAAAGTCTTGTGTGATTGGTGTAGAGAAAGACGGCAAAGAATGTGATCCAAAAGAAGCAGACATCATTTGTTTTAATGGTTTTTGTTCCGTACACCAACTCTTTACTGTGGATGATGTAGAGTTTTATAGAAACAAATTCCCTGGTATTAAAATAGCAGTACACCCAGAGTGTGACCCTGCCGTAGTGCTGGCAGCAGACTTTGCTGGTTCTACTTCGCAACTCATTAAGTATGTGAACGACTTAGACCCTGAAGAGAAAGTGGCCATTGGTACAGAGTACAACTTGGTCAACCGTATGCGTAAAGGGAACACATACGTGCTCTCTTCAACCAAGCCTGAATGTC
>WTAE01000121.1 GCA_013139765.1 Sulfurovum sp. | reverse complement strand
TGAGACTCTCTCTTCTTTTTGTTTTAATTGTTCTGCATAAGAGAGTGCATAGAGCCCACACGAACCACAAGTTCCAAAATGTTTACAATCCAAAGTTACGCCTTTAATTTCAATTAGATATAATCACCATAATAATAGTTTTACGTAATTTTATCGAAAAGGTTCTAAGATGTCACTCTCTGTTGTCATACTTGCTGCGGGTCAAGGTACACGTATGAAGTCTACCACCCCTAAAGTACTCCATGAAATCTCTGGAAAATCAATGTTATTTCATGCCATTGACGCAGCACAAACAGTCTCAGATGACATCACCATTGTACTCTACCACCAAGCAGAACGTATACAAAAAGAGATAGATGCCATCTATGAGGGCATTCACTTTCATCTACAAGATGCAAAACAGTACCCAGGTACGGGTGGTGCGATGAAGGGTGTCAAAACACAAAATGAAAGAACCCTTATTTTAAATGGCGACATGCCTCTCATTACCAAAGACTCTCTTTTGGCCCTGACTACTGGAAATGCCGATATTAACATGTCAGTCATTAGACTTGATGACCCAAGCGGTTACGGTCGTGTGATTATTGAAAATGAACAAGTACTTGAGATTGTGGAACAAAAAGACTGTAATACGCCACAATTAATGACCAAAACAGTCAATGCAGGAATTTACGCTGTCAATACAGAACTTCTTGAACGTTACATTCCAGAGCTTTCTAATGACAATGCCCAAGCCGAGTATTATTTGACGGACATTGTGAAAATGGCTGTAGATGAAGGTAAAACAGTGAATCCTGTTTATGTACAAGAAGAAGAGTTTAAAGGCGTAAACTCAAAACTTGACCTGGCAGCAGCTGAAGAGATACTTCAACGTCGCATTAAAACCGAATGGATGAAAGCAGGTGTGACAATGCGTCTACCTGAAACGATTTACATTGATTGTCGCGCGAAGTTTGAAGGTGAATGTGTGCTTGAGAATGGCGTAAGCATTCAAGGTGCTTCTGTGCTTATAGATTCACACATTAAAACCCACTCTGTGGTGGAGGATTCTTACATTGAAAACTCAGATGTTGGGCCTATGGGAAGAGTCCGACCAAAGTCTGTACTTAAAAACACACACATTGGTAACTTTGTAGAAGTCAAAAAGTCTACCCTTACTGGCGTAAAAGCTGGACACTTGGCATACATTGGTGATGCAAGTATCGATGAAGGCTCAAACATAGGGGCAGGTGTGATTACCTGTAACTATGACGGTAAAAATAAATACCAAACCATTATTGGGAAAAACGTATTTGTGGGTTCAGACACACAATTGGTAGCCCCAGTCACTATTGCAGATGATGTGATGATTGCCGCAGGTTCCACCATCAATAAAGATGTGGAAAAAGGTGCTTTAGCCATTTCAAGAGCCCCTATGAAAACCTTTAAAAACTTTTTTTATAAGTTTTTTGGCACAGAGAAGAAATAGGTAGATACTATGCAAATAAATTTACATGGAAAGTCTGTACTTTTAGCTGTCACAGGCAGTATCTCTGTTTACAAAGCTTGTGACTTAGCGCGACTCTTTGTCAAAGCAGGTGCACAAGTGCATGTAGTGATGACACCTGCAGCAGAACGTTTTGTCTCAGCACGCACCTTTGAAGCACTCACACGCAACCCAGTACTGACGGAAAGCTCTGAGTCATGGAGCTCAGAGCTTAACCATATTGACATGGGTAAAAAATGTGATGTCTGCGTTGTTGCACCAGCAACAGCAAATACCATCAACAAATTGAGCCAAGGTTTTGCAGACACAATCTTGACACAAACCATCCTTGCTTTTAACAAACCCATACTTCTAGCCCCTGCTGCAAACACTGCCATGTTAGACAATGTCTTTACGCGTGAAAGTATGGAAAAATTACTTAAAAACGGTTACCGTATTATCCAACCCCAAGAGAAACTCTTGGCTTGTGGTGATGTAGGTTCTGGTGCTTTAGCTGAGCCAGAGGAGATTTTTTATGCCTCTGCTAAAGCACTTTTATCTGATACTTTCTGGGAAGGTAGAGCTGTGGTAGTCACCGGTGGTGGCACACGTGAGAAAATAGATGAAGTACGTTACGTCTCCAACTTTTCCTCAGGAAAAATGGCCAAAGCACTCTGTCTCTCTTTGTATTTAAAGGGTGCCAATGTCACGTATATAACAAGCATGGGGTCTGAAGCTTTGCCTGAAGACATCTCTACTATAGCTGCCAATGATGCAGAAGAGATGTTTAACGCTACAAAAGAGGCTACTGCTGTTGCCAAACAAACAAACAGCGAAAAAGAACCTTACCTCTTTATGGTTGCAGCCGTGGCAGACTACACAGCAGCAGACCCGAAAGAAGGAAAACTCAAGAAAGTAAACTTGGGTAAAAGTTGGAATATTGAGATGAAACAAACCACAGACATCTTAGCTAGCTTAGACAAAAGTGGAATGAAAACCATTGCCTTTAAAGCAGAGATGGATTCAAAAGAAGGCTTAAACAATGCCGTTGCACTTTTAAGCAACAAAGGTGTGGATGCCGTGTGTTATAACTTACTTCAAGATGCCACGAGTTTTGGAGGCAATGAAAATGAAATCACTTTCATTTCCAAAGAAGCGCAAGTGCCACTTGACCGTGCAGACAAACTAACACTCTCAGGAAAAATACTCACAGAAGCAAAAAAACTTATTGAGGAACTCTCTTAATGTCACCATCCCCTATTAAACACTTAGCAATCATCATGGACGGTAATGGAAGATGGGCCAAAGAACGAGGTGAAAAACGTACCAAAGGTCATGAGGCAGGTGCGGAGAGTATCCGTGACATTACCACTTATTGTGCAGCCCATGAGAGCATTGAGACAGCTACCTTTTATGCCTTTTCTACGGAAAACTGGAAACGGCCTAAACTGGAAGTGGAGTTTTTGATGAAACTTCTTGACAGATACTTAAAAAAAGAGCTTGAAACCTACCAGAAACATAACATTCGTTTTCAAGCCATTGGAGATGTTTCAGCCTTTTCAAAAGCGCTACAAAAACGTATTCGAAAAACAGAAGAAGAAACACAGGGTAACACAAATCTTACCCAAATCCTCGCACTCAACTATGGTGGCCGTGCAGAGATTACCTCTGCAGTCAATAGCCTCATTCAAGCGGGAAAAAGTGAAGTATCTGAAGAAGATATTTCCAGAGCACTACAAACCCCCTATACTGACATTGACATACTCATACGTACCTCAGGGGAAGAGAGACTTTCAAACTTTTTACTTTGGCAACTCTCGTATGCAGAATTCTACTTTACCAAAACACTATGGCCTGACTTTACAGCCAAAGAACTCGACACTATTTTAAATACATTCACACAACGTAACAGACGATTTGGAGGTCTATAATGCACACAGAAATTTTTTGGGAAATTGCTTTAGCCGTTTTCATATTTGGTACTTTGATAGGTTCCTTTTTAAATGTGGTTATTTACCGTATTCCTAAAGGTGAGAGCATTGTTTTTCCCTCATCCAAATGTCAAAGTTGTGGAAATTCTCTAAAGTGGTACCACAACGTACCTGTCTTTTCATGGCTCTTTTTAAGAGGTAAATGTGCCTTTTGTAAAGACAAAATAGCGGCACAATACCCACTTGTTGAGTTACTTACAGGCTTTATCTTCATGGCCTTATACCTTAAACTCGGACTTGTTTGGCACCTGCCTTTTGTTGCACTCTCTTTCGCAGCCTTGTTTGCCCTTGTCATGATTGACTTCAAATACATGGCAGTCCCAGACAACGTAAACTTTGCAGCCTTACTTTTTGCGCTTGTACAACCTGCATTTTTGGAGGCCCTTATGTACGCTGCCATTGCAGCAGGTGGTCTCTGGCTTATTGGGCTACTCTCTTCACTCCTAGCTAGACGTCAGGCCATGGGTGGCGCAGATGTCATCGTAGCAGGTACCATGGGTGCCCTCCTCTCTTTTCCTAACTTTTTTGTAGCACTTTTCCTCTCTGCACTTTTAGCGATGATTCCTGCCCTTGTTTGGAGAGACAAAGGTGTGCCATTTGTACCTTTTTTAGCGTTGGCAACCTTTATCGTTTACCTATACGACAGCCAAGCAACACAGCTTTTGGAGAAAATCATTTATGGTTAAAATAAAAGGCTATCTCTCGTCAAATTTCACCAAAGCATTTTTGACGATATTTCTGCCTTTTTTTATGATAGTTTCACTGGTCTATCTGGTTAAAATAGCCCAGTTAACTTCTAAAATACAAATTGATTTTTTAGAACTTCTTACACTCTACGCGTATTCTTTGCCCGACATCATTTTTTATACCCTGCCACTCTCATTTGTCACAGCTTTGTCCAATGTACTCTTGCGCCTTTCTCAAGACAATGAGCTCATTGCCCTTTATGCCTTAGGACTTAAAGCCAAAAAAGTCTTACACTCTTTGGTTTTACTTTCTTTTGTTTTTTCTCTTTTACTTTTTACCATCTCATTTTTAGCCATGCCGCTAAGTAAACAATATAAAAAATCTTTTATTATTACCAAACAAACCGATGCGAAACTCAATATTCAAGCAGGGCAATTGGGACAAAAATTTGGAGATTTCTACATTTACGTAAAAGAGAAAAAAGAGGGTATTTTCCATAATTTAGTCATATATAACCGTACCGATAGAGCCAGTGAACAATTTTTCTCTTCTCAAACAGGGAAACTTAAACATCAAAAAGGTGTCACCTCTCTACAACTAAATGATGGCTATGGCTATACGTATGCAGAGACTGAACTGCAACAAGCCAAGTACAAAAGTTTGGAAGTCTTTGACAAAAATAAACAATCACGCTTTAGATTCCAAACCCTTAGAGACTACTGGTCTGGAGTCAAAATTGACCCAAGACTTCGTCATAAAATGTTTTTTTACATCTTTGTTTCCTTGATACCCCTACTCTCTATCTACCTCATTGCTTCTTTTACCATGATCAACCCAAGGTATCAAAAGAACCGTTCATTTATGGTCATATTTGCAACAACATTTTTACTCTATGGCATCGCCTCTTCCCTACAAAAATGGGGGACAGTCCCCGCGCTTATTGTTGCTGCTATTCTTGTCACCATCCTTGGCCAATGGCTCTTTCACAAACGTGTTAGCAAATACTTTTAGGCTTAAGTCATGCGTGTAAAAGCAATCATAGCCTACGATGGTTCAGCATATTTGGGTTTCCAAAAACAGACCAGCACAAAAAACACCATCACCACAGCCATAGAGACTGCCTTAAAGTCTTTACAGATACCTTCGGATATTGTGGGTTCAGGCAGAACAGATGCAGGTGTACATGCTTCTGGGCAAGTCATTCATTTTGATCTTCCAGAGTATTGGCAGGACTTAGAAAAACTCAAACTTAATTTAAACCGCCAACTTACAGATATCTCTTTTAAACATATTTCAAAAGTAAGCAATGACTTTCATGCAAGGTTTTCTGCCACCAAGCGTCTTTACCGTTATGTTTTTAAAACGTCCAAACCTTCTGTTTTTGAACAAAAGTACATTTCCTACTATTCAGCATTTGACTCAGAACGCTTGCAAGTTGCACTCAAATATTTTGAAGGTGTACATGATTTTAAATACTTTCACAAAACAGGTTCAGATCCACACTCTAGCACAAGAGAAGTCTATAAAAGTCTTTACAAAAGACGAGGATCCTACCATTTTATCTATTTGCAATCCAATGGTTTTTTACGTGCACAAGTGAGACTTATGGTTGATGCTGCTATGTCTTATGCCCAAGGGGAACTGTGTTTAGAAGCGTTACAAAAACAGTTAAATGTAGAAGAGAAAATTCATACCAAATTGGCGCCAGCCCAAGGCTTGTATTTGGCACATATACTCTACCCTAGGTCTAACAGATGAAAGCCCTAATTTTACTCTTAATCTTCTCTACTTTGGTCTTGGCAGAGAAAGATATGGAAACGCTTTACCTCAAAAATGCTTGTCACTCTTGTCATGGTATGTATGGAGAGGGGATAGGAGCTAGTCCTAGATTACAAGGGGTTAAAGAGCATATTTTACTGCGACGTCTTAAAGACTTACAAGCAGGTAAACCACGTTCTGCCTTTGGCTCTATTATGATCTCTTTTGCACAAGCTTTAGATGAAAATGAAACCAAAGCCATGGCAAAATACCTCACAAACCTGAAAACCATCATTCCTGATGACCGCTATGATATTGAGTATAGCACCGTCGGAGATGGTGGGTCTTAACCCTTACTCAGCAGAAGTATTGGCTTCGTTACTTGCGTTAGACTCTGTTGTCTCTGCCACTTCAAGCGCAACAGATGCTGGGTTTAGTGTAGTTAGGTTATTTTCTGCTACTTCATTTACTATTTTGGTACCTTCGGTTTCAGCTTTAGCCTCTTCCACAACTTCTTTCTTTACAGGTGTAAACACAGGCAGTGTTTCGCCAGGAACTGCAGAAGTATTTGCTTCATTAGGTTCATTTGGTGTAATGGTGCACTTTGCATTTTCTTCTGCCGCTTTTATCTCATTGAGACTTTTAAGTGCTTCGTCTAACTCACTTTTTGTCTCTTCTAGTGTTTCATTCACATCTTCCAATATATCCCCGACCGTAGTGACTTGTTTTACATTTAAGCCATGCTCATAAACCAACTCACCACCTTCATTCCCTTGTTTAAACATCACAACAACAAAAGCAATAAGAATAAAGATGTATATGCCTTTAAGGATTTTGTTTCCCGTCATCGCAAGTAACTTTAAAAAGAGTACCAGCACAGAACCTAACATGAGGTAGGTACCCAAGAGTTTATGTTCAGATAAATCACCTTTTGCTGCTTCTGAAAGTGTATCAAATGCCTCTTTTCCATCTGTCAATCCTGTAAGGTAAGCAGTTGCGGCAAACAGTACTGTTAAAACAAGTAAGAAGAAAGAAACCCCACCCACTGCTTTTTTCTTCATCATCAAGTTCATCAGCTCCAAAAGTAGCACAATGATAGGTATGGCAATAAGAAAATGGATGACAGCAGGGTGCCACAATAAAGGTATGTCAAAAGGTAAAACAATTTTAGGTAATACTATGTCTGGTAAGGTCATGAAAGACTCCTTGTTAGGTAAATAATGAAATATTATATCACAAATAAGGTCGTAGTAAAATGAAAATTATTTATGTATATGCAGATTTATACCGTCGGGGTAAGGGTACCTCGACTTACGGTTTAGGATGTTAAAAAGGTTTTACTACGACCATAATAACGATAAAGATCATGAGTAGTGTTGGGACTTCATTATAAAGTCTAAAATATTTAGAACTTTTATAGTGTGGGTTCTCTATGAGTGTGTTGCGAATATTATTCAGTGAGAAATGGTACGCAAGTAAAAAGGCTATAGCCACAAGTTTTGCGTGCATCCACCCACCTGATGAAAAGATGCCCGTGTTGAGATACAACATCAAGGCACCTGTAATGAGTGTTGCCCACATGGCTGGTACGCCTATGTACTTAAAGAGTTTATACTCTTGTACTTCTACAATGTCTGTAAATGCTTTGGTATCTGCATTTTCACGGTGGTAAATAAACAATCTTGGCAAGTAAAACAACATCGCCATCCACGACACAAAACTCATCACATGAAAGGCTAAAATCCAAGTATAATAGGCCATTTAATTCTCCAACACCGTAAAGTTGTTTGGGCTATAAAGCACCAACTGTAGTTGTTTATAATACCCTAGAAGAGCCTTATGTATCTTTAGTTTGGATCCATTTTTAGGTTTGGACTTTTTCTTTTTAAAATAGATTGGGATTTTTAAACCTTGAATGCTGTAATAACCATTTTTATAGATTCCAATACTCTCTTTTAAGACTTCATTTTGTCTCAAAAGATCTTTATTTCTAAGGTCACTCTCTTCCAAAAGATAAGGGGCAATAGCAACTTTGTCTTTCTTCTCTAAGACACGAAGATGTGTAATCTCTTTTAAACCTTTATAGGTTTTAATGGCTTGCACACGCATGTCATAACGTCTACCTAACTCAAGATCTTTGGCACAAGAAAACAAAAAGACACCTCTGCCCTCTTTGGTCTGCTTAATAATCGCATGTCTTTTTTCTTTCCAAATTACAAGTACATCTTTGAGAATAACTTCATTTTCAAGTGACTCTTGAGTGTAGAGATAGGCTATATTTTTAGCCTGTACTTTGGGTTTTTTAGCGCCCGTATTGGCATCTGATACATAGGGTTTAAAATCAAAATTTGCCATGATAGGTAAATGGTCTGAATACCCTTTGCCTCTGTGTTTTCCTTTTTTATATTGCCAACGGTTAATGTATCCCTTTTTTGTAAAAAGGTAAGGTTTTCGAAAAACTTTAAAAGAGTGCTTAACATAGTTAATACCTTTTTTGTCAAAAAGAGCTCCCGGTAAAATGATATGGTCAGGTGTGCCTTTTTTCCCATAAAATTTAGTATTCCACCGTGCATCAAATGCCAAGTCATGCCATAAAGTACTGTGTGATGACTTGTCTGCCATTCCATCTTTGGATATACCTAAGACATCATGTAACCCTGTTTTACCCTGGGTGTCATCTATCTTTTTTTCAAGACTAAAGTGTGCATCGTAATCTGTGTTAAAGTCACCCAAAAGGATGTAAGGGTTTTCTTTTGGCATCTGTTCTAAACGTTTTTTGAGTACTTTGGCATACTTCATACGTTTACTCTCATACCCTCTATATGCCCTAGACTTCCAATGATTAACAAAGACCCATAAAGGACT
>WTAE01000147.1 GCA_013139765.1 Sulfurovum sp. | reverse complement strand
TCCACTCCCCGTACACACGTTCTCTGGCAAGTTCTTCTAACATACCCTCTTCTACCATTTTCTTACACAGCACAAAAGTCTCATCTGCTAAGATATAGTCAAATCTAGCAGCAAATTGCACCGCTCTATAGACGCGTAAAGGGTCTTCAAGAAAGGTTTTGTCATCAATGTGACGAAGTTTCTTCTCTTTTATATCATTTAAGCCATCAAAAGGGTCTAAAAAACGTTTTTCTTTGACATCATAGCCAAGAGCATTGATTCGGAAGTCTCTACGTCTAGCAGCCGTTTTAAAGTTTAAACTTCCATCAACTTCAACTTCAAAACCACGATGTCCCTCTGCTACTTTTGACTCCGTACGAGGAAAAGAGAAATCATACTCCTCTCCCTCATACTGAAACTTCAACACGCCAAAACTCTTTCCCACTAAATTAACCGAACCAAACTCAGCTAATATACTTTCCAAACTTTCTAAGGTATCCAATCCATACACTTCAATATCATAGTCTTTAGAAGGCAGTTTTAAAAAGTGGTCACGCACTGCACCACCCACAACTATGGCTTTGGCATTTTGCTGATGTAGGGCTTTTGAAATACGGTGGATAATGTTTGGTAGATTCATAAGGTCTTAGTTTTTTGCCTCTTGTGCAATCCACATCTTTGCACCCTCAAAATCTAAATAGGCGAAATGTTTGATCTTGGCAGAGACAAAGTGTTTGGCAACATGTTCAGACACTGAACCCAAAGGTGAATCCGTCACAAAAGCTACTGCTTTTACTTTTTTATGATGTTCTTTGACAAATTTAATATGACTTGAGAAAGCTTCAAAGGAGTCCCATCCTGGAAAATTCTCAACCACTATAAGTATGCCATTTAGTTTTCCTGATTTTTCTATAAAAGGGTCAATGCTTTCAGACACCCTCTCAAAATCTTCTTTACTTAATGCACCCTCAGGATACAAAATAGCCAAAGCTTCTTCTTCATTTAGTTTAACACTTAACATTATTTTTCCTTCGTATTATAGTAACTATTTAAGTATAGCAAAAAAGAGAGACACCCTGTACATTAAAAAACACTCAGGCGTTCAATGAACCAAAAAGAAGAGAGTCCACCAATGGCATAAACAATCACTGTTTCCACTTTTTGGAACAATGTGGGGTGATTAAGTCGTTTTAACATAAAAGCAATCAACACAACGGAAGCCACAAACATCAACTGCCCTAACTCCACACCAATGTTAAAGAAAACAAGTGCCAAAGTTATGGCTTGTTGTGGTAAACCTATCTCAGCGAGTGCTCCTGCAAAACCAAAACCGTGTAAAAGACCAAAAATGAAAGCGATGAGCCAAGGGTAACGTGAAGTAAGCCCTACTTTCCCCTGCTTCTCATGTATGATCTCCATTGCTAAAAATAAGATACTCAAAGCAATCATCGCTTCTACAGGTTGTTGAGGAACATTCACAAATCCTAAAGTTGCTCCTGCCATTGTGATACTGTGTGCCAATGTAAATGCTGTAATGGTCCAAAGTAAACGGCGCATGCTTTTTACGATAAGAAGCAAGGCAAACACAAAAAGTAAATGATCAAAACCCAATAAAATATGTGTGATACCCAACCAGGTATAGGTTTTAACCACCTGTAAAGAAGAAGCCTCTTTAGGAATTTGATACGATGTTTTAACAGGTGTAAGCAATACAGATTGTGAAGTGCCATTTTTAAATTCTAAACGCAACAACAGATCTGTATTGGTACGATTTAATCCTTTAAAAGACAGACTTTCCCCCACAAGTCCATTCTCACATTTCACAGACCAACGCTCTAAATATGCACTGTTAACGATGTGGGTACTTACAGGAGTGATATGGGTACATGATTTGGGAAGTATGGCTTGTATATTTAATTTCTTATTCCCTTTTGCCGGTACTTTGAGTAAGAGTGAAAAGATCTTTTCCTGATTCTCTTTTACTTCCAGGTAAGCAGGACGAACTTCATCTGCCTGACTAGGTACAGTAAAATAAAGAAAAATAAAGAGAAGTAAAAGCTTTCTGATCATTATTTAGCACTCACGTTTGCATCACTCAGTACTTCATCATCAACAATGATCTCATAACGCTGATGCAGGCTCTGATAAAAGATCTCATTTACTTCATGTTGTTTCAAACTCATCCATTCTCTCTGGGCACGTTCTCTTATATCCGCTAATGGAGGTAAATGATCTTCTGTACGTTCATGTATATAGATAAGATGCACTCCATAAGCTGACTCAAAAGGTCCTTCCCAACTGTTGGTAGGTGAGGAAAAGGCTTGTTTTGTAAATTCTTTTCCAAACATACTGTCTATGTCAGTTTTTCTTTCATTTCTAAAGTCATAAGGCAGCAAGGAACGGTCTCCCAAACCAATGCTTTCCTTAACAGTACTTATACGTAATTTTTCCAATAAGGCATTGGCATCTTCAACTAAAGTTGTCTCATGTTCACTAGGCTCAAAATAGACTTGAGCAAAGGAAATAGTTGCAGGTACCATAAATTTGGAAGGATGATCTGCTACAAACTTTTTCAACTCTTCTTCACTTGCTTTACCAACAACACCCAGATCATTAAACAGATATTTCATCTTTTGAGTCAAACGACGACGGATGATCATGTCATCTTTGTCCAATCCCATAGCCATCGCTTCACGGTACAATACTTGTTCACGTATATCATACTCAAGCTGTATTTTCATCTCTTGGGGTGAGGGGAGTCTACCTTTTGCTTTGGCAAAATTATTTGCAAGGGTTTCTATCTTAGCTTTAGTGATGATGATCTGTGGGGAATTTTCATCCTCTCCTGTATTCATTTGAGAAAAAACAAAGAAGAATACAGCACCAATGAGAAGAAAATGGAAAAGAGGTTCGCGTAATAAAGTAGAAAATTTGGAGTGTTTTATCATAGTAGAAGTATTCCTAATGTAAAAAGGTAACGAAGCAGTTTTCTGCTTCGTTTATGTAAAGGTATTATAGTGGATTATTTCTTTTTGGGAGCGTACCAGATCGGTGAAGTATATGCACGTTCTTGGTGAATGAGCTGAGTACCTTTTGGTATCTCTGCACCTAAACGTACCTTATCATAAACAACCCAACGTGGGGTAGGTATCTCAATGACACGTGCGTAGTAAAATGCGTTTTGGCTGGCATCAAAGTCTGGGTCTGTCCAAACTGTAGCAAGCTCAGAAGCACCAATGGTGTTCAACCAATTTGCCGCTTCAAGGTCCACTGTATTACCTACAGAAGGTAGTTTTCCTTTACTGTCCTTTTTACGATCACCTGACCAAGTTACATCATACACTTTTTCATGTGTTTCACCTTTAGCATCCATCCAACCTTTGATGATTTGTATACGGTCTAGGTTCGCACCAATTGGGTCACGTAAAGCATAGACCATAAAGTTTGGTGCTTTTTTACCCTCAGGTGCTTGTTTTAAATCACCACCCATTGGTACACCTTTTTCATACCCACGGAAAGCTGGTATACGGCTACGTAAGTCATTGTCATTGTAGTCCCAACCACCAAAGAATCTTACAGTCATACGGGGACCTGTTGTGGCATACGTCTCTTTTCTTTTCATTGCATCAAAGATGCCTTCACGTGTATTTTCACTTGCCCACACACCTTGGTACCCTGATGCTAAGAGCATATCTCCTGAGATTTCACCCAATTTTGATTTTATAAAAGGGTGAGAAACACGGTCTTTTGATGGCTCTACTGAAGTGGACTTTCCAAAAAAGTTTTCCTCTTCAGCGGTAGACAAAGAAGTATGACTGTCTGTTGCACCAACCATACCGAACTTATACGGGTTCGTTCCCAGTTTCTTTTCAAGTTTCATTCCATTTTTTAATGCTTCACGGGCATACTCACGCTGTAACATATCATCTTTTTTAAGTTGTGTGAGGTCTAAGTTCCCTATAGCCCAAGTACCATAATTGGCAAACTCATCGTTGGGGGAAAGAAGAGGGTGGGTTTCTCCATCCCCTTTAATTTGTGTGACTTCATAAAGTGGCTCCCATTTGGCACGTTGTTCTACATAATTTTTATCTACCTTGCCACCTGCATACGTGTCTTCTGTTGGAAACATCCATCCATTTGAAAGGTTACCATTATGTGAAATGGCTAAGGCTTTACCACCCGTTTTTTTCTCATAATTTTCCAACCATTTATACAGTTCTAAAGGGTCTTGTGTTCCAAGAGGAGGTTGTGTTGTTAAAGGGATAACTTTACGAGCATACTCTCCATTGTCACGCAAGATGACATTTCTGTGCATGTTAAAACCTTTAGGCACAGAAGTCCACTCATACCCAATTAACGCAGTAAATCTTCCCGGTTCATTAAATTGATCCGCTGTTTTGGTAATGTCACTCCAAAGTGCATCATATACCTTAGAACCAGGAGAATAATCATTTACAAGCTTTTCAGGTAACTTCATTTGTGCAAAATGTGTTATAAGATCAAATGCTGCTTCACCTGCTGCTTTTCCACCTTTTTTAAAGCCTTCATGCCACTCTTTTCCTTTAGGATCTGCCAAAATATTGGGTGCACCACTCTGAATGTCAGCAGCAATCCCCATCATATCTGAATGGTCTGCAATCACCAACCAGTCTAAAGGACGACTCAGTTTCACATCTACACCTGTAGACGCAGTAATCTGTTCACCACGTGCCAAACGGTATGCATCTTCATGGCCCAATATATTTCCAAAAAGTCCAGCATCAAGAGAGACACCTGTATGCAAGTGCGTATCTCCCCAGTAGACGTTACTTGGAAAATCGCGATTGGCATAAGGAGAATAGCCTTTTCCTGGGTAAAGACCTTTTACAATACTATCAGGGGTTATAGTTCCCGCAAGACCTATATCTGATGCCAATGAACTTTGTGTCAATAATAATGCTAATGCCGTTGCAAGACTTAATTGTCGTATATTTGATAAATTTTTCATTCTTTTCCTTTTATATATAAGTTAGTTATATCTTTATAGTTTAGCATATTAAATATTAAATATTAAATATTAGTTAGGAAAATATTAAATGTATAAATAGGTTAAGTATACAATCCAGCACCAATAAGTAGAAAATATAGATGGTTTTGTCATGCGTAAAGATGTTCATAAAATATATTATTAAAAAAGAAAACGAAGTGTCAAACACTTCGTTTATGTAAAGCTATTATAGTAGATTATTTCTTTTTTGGTGTATACCAGATAGGTGAAGTATAGGCACGTTCTGTTGTTGTCATAGGTACTTTCTTTGGCATCGTAATGTTATAGTACTTAGATTCATATGCAGTCCATCTCGGTGTTGGTATCTCTATAACCCTTGCATAGTAAAATGCACTTTGACTTGCATCAAAATCAGGATCAGTCCATACTGTGATGAGTTCTGGTTCACCGATGGTATTTGTCCATGTTGCATTTTTTACATTTACAGTACTACCAACGGATGGCAATTTACCTTTGGAATCTGGTTTACGGTTATCTGACCAGGCAACATCGTACACTTTTTCATGTAACTTATCTTTGCTGTCTATCCAACCTTTAATGATTTGGATACGATCAAGATTCCCACTAAGAGGATCTTTCAATGCAGCCACAAGGAATGTTGGTGCTTTCTTTCCTTCTGGTGCTGTTGTAAGATCTCCACCCATCGGTGTACCTTTAGCATAACCTGCTTTGGCAGGCAGACGTGTATCTGCATCTTCTTGTGTATAGTCCCAACCACCAAAGAAACGTACGATCATACGGCTACCCGTAGTCGCATATGTTTCCTTACGCTGCATCGCATCAAAGATAGATGCACGGGTGTTTTCTTCTGCCCATACAGCTGCGTAACCTGATGCTACTGGATCATACCCTTTATATTCATTCTCTCCCACTTTTGCCATTGGGTGTTTGTAGCGATCTTTACTTGGTTCACCACCTGAGTGCTTCCCAAAGAAGTTATCTTCTTGGGCTGTTGCCAAACCTGTGTGACTGTCAGTAGAACCAACCATACCAAACTTGTAAGGATTGGTACCCAGCTTTTTCTCCATACGTAATCCCAGTTTTAAAGCAGAACGTGCATACTCATATTGCAACATTTCGTTTTTCTTTAACTCAGAAAGATCCAGGTTTCCCTGATCCCAAGTTTCATAGTCAGCAAACTCGTCATTTTTAGATAAGAAAGGATGCGTTTCGCCATCCCCTTTGATTTGAGTAACTTCATAAAGACGTTCACGCTTAGCACGAATTTCTACATACTCTTTACCTATTTTTTTGCCAAAGGCTTTGGTTTCTGGAAACATAATACCGTTGCTCAAGTTTCCGTTATGCGCCAATGCCAAAACCTGTCCGGCAGTTTTTTCCTCATATCTGTCCATCCATTTCCATAAATCAACAGGATTCGTACTTCCAAGCGGAGCAGCAGTAGTAAAAGGCTCCAATAACTTTGCGCGAGCAGCCCCATCACGATAAATGATATTACGGTGAAGGTTATTACCTTTCACCATAGACGTCCACTCATACCCGATGAAAGCTGTAAAGTGACCGGGGTCATTGGCATCTTCTGCAGCATTAATAATATCATCCCAGGTATTACGGTAGATATTTGTACCAGGCAGCACTGACAACTCTTTGGGAAATTTATCCTGTGAAAAGGCCATAATCATTTCGACAGTAGCCTTCACACCCTCCTGGCCGCCTTTATTTATCATTGCGTTCCATCTGCGTCCCTCTTCACTTGCCATCACAAAGGAAGCACCAGCCTTTAATTCGGTGATGAAACCCATGTTATCCGAGTGGTCAGATACCACGAGGAAATCAAGCGGACGTGACAATCTGACCGGTAAACCAGTAGAAGAGATCACCTCTTCACCCTTGGCAAATTTATAGGCATCAGGCGGCAAGAGCGTGGCACCAAAAGCACCAGCATCAAATGAAAGAGCCGTATGTAAATGCGTATCACCCCAAAGTGGACGATTAGGGAAATTACGCTGTGCATAAGGAGAGTAGGTATCTTTTTTAGCTGTTGCATGCAAAGAGGATGTATCATCTGTAACAATACCTCCTCCCGCTGCAAATGCACTCTGGCTAAATGCTAATGTTAGACACAAAAGTGCTGAGATACTTGTTTGTTTGGAAACTCGATAGTAAGATTGGGGTATTTTGTTATTCATATGTGTATTCCTTATCAATCATTAGTATTAGCTATTTCTAAAGACACGTTTCGTGATTTAGATTTAAGATTGTCATATTCAATTTTATCCTAAAATTCTTATCCTGTCAAATTAAAAATACTTATGCATAAGTGTTCGACCAAGAACTGCATTTCTGTAGCAGTGATTGAGAATTCTCAAAAAGAAGGTATCAAAGAGTCATCTGTTTCTTGGCAAGAAGAGATGCTTATAATCATATGTTGATGGAAAAAACTCTAGCAGTTAAATATAAGATATATAGATAGCACTTTTAGCTCATACTGTCTTATAAACTATCCGGGATCTTGTGCGAAATCTTTTTCTTGCCAATGATCTGAGAGAGTTCATCACTCTCAACTATTTCCTGTTCTATCAGTTTAAGTGCCAAGGTTTCTATCTTCTTCCAATGTGCATTAACTAATTTTTCTGTATTTTGTTTTACGACATGCATCCAATGTAAAAATCTTTTTTCAATTTGTTGTTCCAGGAAATAGTTGTCTAAGGTATTAATAGCATTTAGATTGATATATCCAAGTTCTTTATCCATCCCAAGGCTTGTAATGGCAGCATAAACTTGTAATGAGGCTTGAGAGAGATCATTTGCCGCACCACTATCCATATGTTCACTTCCCATTTTTTTGACCCTGGATACACGCCCGGCAAATAGTACACAAACATCATGAAACAACTCTTCTTTCGTCACATTAGATAACTGATCTTCATCATTATAGGAAACAAAACCGAGCATTTTACTTCGTGGTGCTATAGTGACTTGTTCGATTTTAATATGGGGTAAAAGCAAAGCAGAAAGCACGGCATGGGCTGCTTCATGAAACGCCGTCATCTTAAGTTCCTCTTCAAGGTTTTCCACCATCTGCTTTTCAATTTTATGCCCGTATTTGATGATATTGATCTGTTCTATGAGTATCTCTTCACTAATGAGCTCTTTTTCTTCTTCAACAACATTGAGTGCAGCCATACGCCCCACTCTTTCAAGCTCCAACGCACTCATACCGGCAATATAACGCACGATACGCTCAACATCTATCTTTTCATCATGCGGCTTTTGCATGATTTTTTCTATAAAGAATCTTCTGGCATCTTTATCGAGCTCTAACACTTCCAGTAAAAAATCAAGCTTCTGTGGTGATGTTAAGATGGGGTCTATGTTATCAAGATTCTCAGCTGTAGCAATAGTAAATACCCTGTCATCTGCAGACTCCAACACTTTGGCAATATCTGAAAATGGAACATTGGTAATAGCACCTTGTATGAGGCCTTTGATGTCTATGTCTTCTAGAATCACTACACAAGGTGCATGTTTTGAAGCAATTTCATACACTTCTTTGATATAGGAGAGTTCAAAAAGTTTTGAACCCGATATCTCCATATAAGAGACCTTTGCCTCTTTCGCAAAAGCCTTTGCAAGCATACTTTTCCCTACACTTACAGGACCATAGATGAGTAAGCCTTTAGGAACAGGGGTATCAAAACGTTCAAGCATTTTTGGATTTTTAACGATCTTGATAATCCCTTTGAGACGCTCTTTGATATGCTTATGTCCGATGACATCATCAAAGCCGATCTTGGATTTGTATATTTTGGGGGTATCTTTTGTTTTTTTCGTTGCCATCTCTAACCTTTATGTGTTTATACACTTAAGCAATCTACGTATATTTTTATTTTAGCATAACTCTTTCTTTAAAACCTACAAAGGTCATTGAGTATCCAAGTTTTCTCGATATACTCCTCGAGCGGACCATCTGCGTTAAGCTGCATGGTATCTGTATTGCGAGAGGATAATCCAACACGTGGGGCATTCAGCACAAAACCTTTGGACTTCATGCTGTATACTATCACTGAGTAAAAAGTAATAGAAAAAGTAGAAGTTTAAGTATACAGCCCTGAGCCAATAACCTTATAGACAACAGGTGCTTCAAATTCATCATCTAAACGTACCCCACCTATCATGCCCACAGGATGTTTAGAATGAGACGCTGCTTCAAGTAAAGCGACACCACCGATATTGGCTTCGGACTTTGTATTGGTAGCTCTGTATGCACCTAAACCTATGTAGTCTAAAGCCAAGTCATTGGCTTCAAGAATCTCTTCTTTGTTATGGGTGGAGAGTCCTAAGATTTTATGCCCTATTTTCTGACGCAGTAAACGAACAGACTCAAGCAAATCATCACTATACTCACGTATATCTTCTTGACCTATGTGTAAGCCATCGGCATACGTAATGAGCTCAATACAATCATTGACGATCAAAATACCCTTGTAATATTTTCTGATACTAATTAGGTCTGATTTTTTCTCTTCTAAAGAGCCAGATTTATTGCGGTATTGGAGTAGTCGAATATTTGGAAAAGTTTGTAAGTGTTGGAGGTGAGAGACAAGAGAGATTTCTTTTTTAAGAAGTGTCTCTTTGTCTACTAAGGCGTAAATCTGCGTAGTGATTAGCTTGCCTTTTTGTTAAAAAGTTTAAAGAGGTCAGCCAAAGTTTGGTGTATCTCTCCACGGTCAACAATCATGTCAATAAGCCCATGGTCAAGTAAAAACTCTGCACGTTGGAAACCTTCTGGTAAATCAACACCAACCGTTTGTTTAATAACTCTTTGTCCTGCAAAACCAATAAGTGCATCTGGCTCAGCCATGATGATGTCGCCAAGCATTGCAAATGAAGCAGAAACCCCACCCATGGTAGGATCCGTTAAAATAGAAATGAACGGTAAACCTTTTTGGTGTAGTCTGTTCAGTGCCGCAGAGGTTTTAGACATTTGCAGTAAAGAGTAAGTACTCTCTTGCATTCTTGCCCCACCTGAAGCAGAAACAATGATGAAACCACACTCTTTTTCCATCGCTCTAGTAATACCACGAACAATTTTTTCACCTTCTACTGAACCTAAAGACCCACCCATAAAAGAGAAATCAAAAACGGCTATTTCAACATCTGCGCCACCAATGGTACAAGACCCTGACATCACAGAAGATGTTTTACCCGTTTTAGCTTTGGCTTCTTCAATACGTTTTTTGTATGATTTTTTATCTGAAAATTTTAAAGGATCAACCGGTGCCAATGTCATGTCAAATTCAACAAATGAACCTTCATCTACGATGGAGTCAATACGTTTTTGCGCAGAAATACGGAAATGATGGTTACATTTAGGACATACATTTTGTTTTACTTCTACCTCTTTGTAGTACATGAGAGAGGTACATTTTGGACATTTTATCCATTCATTCCTAGTCTCTTTTGCTGTTTCTGTTTTCTTGAAAAAATTGCCAAACATATGTGCTCCTAAAGTTTATCTTCTTTTATAAGTGTTTCGATTTTTTTAATTATAGATTTTTCTTTTGATACTATAACATAATCCGCCTCAACAATGACTTCAAGACCTTCACAAAGTGCCAATCCTGCAGCAAAATCGTAGATACGAAATGAACCCATAAAAAGTACATAGTTGACAGAACGCGCATATGCCAAAGAGAGTGCAATGGCACCAGGGGCTCTGAATTTTAGTTTTGCCTCATCTAAACGTGCAACTAAGCTAGGGTTAGCATAGGCTTTTTCAAAAAGGCCGATTTCTGATGAAGGGCTTGTGTGTGGGTCATGGAGGTGTGTTGAAAAAAGTTTACCTTGTTGCACACCATTTTTTAACGTTGTCAAAAAGATGTCTTCATTGGCTAAGTTACAAACTATGGCTGCATCTAAAATACCCTCGGCATTTACTTTAGCCACAGAAGTACCATAATAAGGAAAAAGAGAAAGGGCATTGGAAGAACCATCAATGGGGTCGATGATGATTTTAGCTTCACCCTCACCAATCAAACCAGACTCTTCAGATTCTATCTGTCCAAAAACACCTAAATGTTTGACAAAAATAGCTTCAGCCATGAGGTCTAACTTAGAAGAGACATCCCCACCAGCACCTATCACTGTTTTTTCAAACCAAGAGGCATCAAAACCATGTTTAATCTCTTCAACTATCTCTTCATTGGCATCAATACAAGCTTGAATAAAAGGTGTCACTACTTGTCCTTTCTATACGACTAGTCGTATGAGCCCACTGCTGAAGGGAACCCAGTGTTAACGTAGGAAAGATGGGCTTCGCTCATTTTCCGTTCCATGATTGTCATACCTTTTTATTCGCCTTTTTTGTCAGCTACAATTGTTGGCTTCATACCACGAGGTGCAACCATCCAGAACTTACGAATTTCCGTTCTAAAGTTTTCTAAAATATGTGTCGCTCTTTTTGACCCTGTTTTTTCTACGTAGTCTTTAAGTAATGCTTTAAGCTCGAACATTTCACTGTCCCACTCATCGGTGTCAATACGAAGTGCTTCTACAAGCTCAGGGTTAACTTTTTCATAGAAGTTACCTTCCAAGTCATACACAAATGCTTTACCACCTGTCATACCTGCACCAAAGTTCACACCCGTTTTACCAAGTATGGCAGCCACACCACCTGTCATGTATTCACAAGGGTGATCTCCTGTACCTTCAACAACGGTTGTTGCACCGGAGTTACGGACACCAAAACGCTCACCTACTTGACCATGTACATAAAGTGTTCCACCAGTTGCACCGTAAAGACAAGTGTTTCCACCTAAAGCAAATTCATGACCAGCTTTATCAGCAGTAATGACAATACGTCCACCGTTCATACCTTTACCGATGTAGTCATTTCCAGCACC
>WTAE01000189.1 GCA_013139765.1 Sulfurovum sp. | reverse complement strand
AAAATTGTCATTGCTTTAGCAGGTCAGCCTAATGTGGGGAAGTCTTCTCTCATTAATGCCATCTCTAATGCCAAACTAAAAGTCGGTAATTTCTCCGGTGTTACAGTAGATAAAACGGAAATAGAATTCACCATCTCTCACGCTTCAAAAAGTTATAAAGCACATATCATTGACCTTCCTGGCGCGTACTCACTCACTGACTATACCATCGAAGAAAAAGTGACCAAAAGTTTTTTACAATCTGATGACTATGATGTCATCGTTAATGTCGTAGATTCTACCAATTTACAAAGAAACTTACTTTTTACTATCCAGCTGCTTGAAACGGGTAAGAAAGTGGTTGTCGCGCTAAATATGGCAGATGAAGCTAAGAAAGAGGGCATTGAGATTGATGAAAAACAACTCTCTGCCATACTGGGTGTCCCTTGTATCAAAACTTCTGCCATTACAAAAGAAGGTATAGAAGAGCTCAAAACTGCACTCATTGACGTGTATGAGAAAGAGGAAACTTCCGCGAAAGTCATTTACTCTGACACCATAGAAGAAGAAGTATCAAACATTGTCTCCTTTTTAGAAGAGAAAAAGTACAAATGCTCCCTTCCCTACCGTCATTTGGCTGTCAAACTCTTACAAGAAGATGAAGAGATTTATAAAAGAATACATGATGAACCTATCTGGATAGAGATACTCCCTATTGTCAGAGAAGGCTTACATCACATCTATTTGCATACCGATACCAAAGATTTAGATGAAATCTTTGCAGACGAACACTTTGCTTTTGCCAAAGGTGCAAAAATGGAAGTCATGTCCGTCAAAGGCATGAAAGCAAAAAACCTTACACAAAAAATTGACAACCTTCTCATAAATAAGTTTTTGGGTGTACCGATTTTTCTCTTTTTTATGTGGGGACTGTTTCAACTCACGTTTGAAATTGGTGCCATTCCTATGGATTACATTGATGCTTCTTTTTCTTGGCTCGGTGACCAAGCCAAAGCTGTGTTGGGTGAAGGTGAGTTAGGCTCACTTGTAGCAGATGGTATGATTGCTGGTGTGGGTGCCGTAATTATGTTTTTACCTAACATTCTCATTTTGTTTATTGGTATTGCTTTGCTTGAAACCACAGGGTACATGAGCCGTGTGGCTTTTTTACTGGATGGTTTTTTCCATAAGTTTGGGCTACATGGTAAAAGTTTTATCCCTCTTGTCACTGGTTTTGGTTGTTCTGTGCCAGCATACATGGCTGCACGTACACTGAAAAATGAAAAAGACCGACTCATCACCCTTTTCATCATTGGCTTTATGTCTTGTGGTGCTCGTTTACCTATTTATGTACTTTTTGCCGGTGCTTTTTTTGGAGAAGCACAAGCAGGAAACATTCTCTTTATCATTTACATTTCAGGGGCTATGTTAGGGCTTATTTCTGCCAAGGTACTCAAAGTATTTGTCTTTAAAGGTGATGATGAACCTTTTGTCATGGAAATGCCAAAGTACCGCATGCCTTCATTCAAACTCATTTGGCACACGGTTTATGGTCAGGCAAAATCGTATATGAAAAAAGCGGGAACGTTCATTTTGGCAGCCTCTATCCTTATTTGGTTTGCTTCGAACTACCCTAAAGTAGTTGCGCCTACGGAACTCACAGTAAACCAAGCCAAACTCTATGAGTTAGAACATTCTTACTTAGGAAAAATCGGCCATGCTTCAGAGCCATTTTTTGCCCCACTTGGTTTTGACTGGCGTATGGCAGTGGCCCTTGAAACTGGCTTAGCAGCCAAAGAAGTGGTCGTCTCAACCCTCGGTGTCTTGTATGCTTTAGGGGATGAAGTAGATGAAGGTTCTTCGGGACTCATTGCACAAATTAAAGCCAACATACCTTTTGCCTCTGCCATTGCCTTTATTGTCTTTGTTATGATTTACTTGCCATGCTTGGCAGCGTCTATGGTATTTGCAAGAGAAGCAGGAGGATGGAAGTACTTACTTTACCTCTTCCTCTCTACCTCAGCCACAGCGTGGATACTCAGCTTCATAGCCTACAGAGTCACCCTACTCATTACAGGAGTCTAAACCATGAACTTAAGCGAACTTAGAAAAGGTAACAAAGCGGAGATTGTCAAAATCTCAGCAGACAAAGCACTCAGAGACCGTCTGCATGCTTTTGGTGTCATGCGCGGGGAAGAAATCACCATAAAAGGATGTTCTATCGCCAAACAAACGATGGAAATCCAAGTAGGTGCGACACTCATTGCCTTACGTAGAGAAGAAGCAGAAAAGATAGAAGTCACGCAAATATAATTCTTATTTAGCAAAAGGTTTACGATGGGACATGATCACACACATGAAGTAAAAAATTATAACCGTTCTTTCGCGATAGGTATCACACTCAATATTATTTTTGTCATCATTGAAGCTGTGTATGGTGTACTTGCTGATTCTATTGCTCTCATTGCAGATGCTGGACATAACCTTTCTGATGTCGTGGGCTTACTTTTAGCCTGGGGTGCCTTTTACCTTGCAAAGAAACACCCTTCTCTTCAACGTACCTATGGTTTGCGCAAAGTTACCATACTTGCTTCTCTCTCTTCGGCTATTTTACTACTGATTGCCATGGGTGCCATAGCTTGGGAGTCTGTGGGCCGTTTTTCCAACCCCCAAGCCGTAGATGGCATGACGGTGATTGTGGTTGCAGCCATTGGTGTGGTGATTAACACACTCACTGCCCTACTCTTTATGGAGGGTAAAAAAGATGACTTGAACATCAGAGGTGCCTACTTACACATGGCAGCAGATGCAGCGGTGTCACTGGGTGTGGTCATTGCAGGAATCGCCATACTCACTACAGGTTGGCTTTGGTTAGACCCTGCCATTAGTCTTGCGATTGTGCTCGTAATTCTTGTAAGTACTTGGGGACTTTTAAGAGACTCTTTTAACCTCTCTGTAGATGCGGTACCCACGAATATAGATGTGGGTAAAGTAAAAAATTATTTACTCTCTTTAGATGACATCACTGCGCTACATGCTTTACATGTTTGGGCACTGAGTACCACAGAAAATGCCCTCACCGTACACTTGGTAAGCAGCAAAAAAGAGATAGACAATCTCTACCTAGACGAGATACAAGAGTATCTTCACCATACATTTTCCATTGGTCACAGCACCATACAAATAGAAAGAAATGATGAGAACTATATCTGTGACTTAGACACAAAAGAGTGTCAGATCTAAGAGAGATATACCCACTCTTAGCTATAATCAAGTAATGAAATACATTAAGCCCATACTCCCACTTTTTTTACTATTTTTCTTCTTTGGCTGCACGACAGAGGAAGCCAAAGAGACAGAGATGTCCTCTCGTACCCAAGTCATCATGGGGACTTTTTGTACACTTTCACTAGAAGTGTCACATGCGCAAGAGCTCACACCTGGGTTTGAAAAACTAAAAGAAGTGGAACAAGTGCTCTCCTCCTATAAAGAAGATGCACTGGTCTCTCTCTTAAACAAAAACAGACATATTAAAAGTCACCCTATGCTTAGGGAGATATTGAAAAAAAGTAAAAGCTATTATGCACAAACACAGGGCTACTTTGACATTACTATTGGTTCGATTACTAAAAAACTCTACCACTTTGGAGAAGAAGAACAGATACCTACAAAAGAAGCATTAGGCATTGCACCTTTAGGGGTAGAAAACATCTTCATTGCCAAAGACTTTATACGTTTAAAAAACAATATCACTATAGACTTGGGAGGCATAGGAAAAGGGTATGGCGTGGATGTTTTGGCGGCGTATTATCAAGCTAAAGGCATTACAAAAGGGCAAATCGCACTCTCAGGAGACATACGTTGTTTGGACCTTTGTGACATTGCCATACAAAGCCCATTTGAAGAAGATGCGACTATTGCTCTGTTTCAAGCGAAGATTCCC
>WTAE01000149.1 GCA_013139765.1 Sulfurovum sp. | reverse complement strand
CACTGGGGCTTTTTAGCATCTTGATGATTCTATCTTTGATGACTACGGGTTCGATAGCTGCAATGGCATCTTTATCTTGAATCATATTTCCGCCTTCAAAAATATATTCCCCAAAAGAAACTTTAGGCTGCACAAGACTAAAAGCACTGGTCCCTTTACCCTGAAGGAGGATAAAGTTTGTCTCAACTGCTGCTGCAATATGGAGAGCTGAAGTGTCTATGGTTACCAGCACATCTACTGTAGCTATTGCATCTATAAATTCAGAAACATTTGTTTTACCAGATAAGTTTTGACACGTACTCTCCTGCTCCATCAAATAGCTTTCATACACAACATTATATTCACTGTCATCCTTATCTCCCAATAAAACAATGTTTAGTTCTTCTGTTTTTAAAAGGTTAAAAAGTGCTAAACTCAAATCTTTAGGATAAAAACGTGTGTCTTTAGTATTCGCACCTAAAACAAACCCCACTGTTGGTCTAGTAGTGTTTGTTTCAATAAGTTTGCTTGCTTCAGAGTGTAAGTGCATTGCTGGTAAAGAGCGATATTTATTGTCAAGATACTGATTGACTAAATTTGCGTAGTGGTTCACATAATGGCGTGATCTGTCAATTTTCAAATGAAAATCAAGTAATATCTTTCTGGATTCATTATCGTACCCTACAATAGTACGGATGTGTGATAATTTAAAAATGAGTGCATCTAAAAAAGTATTATGAAAAAGTATTCCTAAGTCATATTCCTTCTCTCGTAGCGTAGAAATCAATTTTTTCACTCTAGATAGTCGTCCACGTTTTTCACTTTTTGTATCATCAATGATGATAGTATCAATGCCTTTATCTCGAAAAATATCTTTCGAAGACGCTTTACATACGATGGTAAATTTTGCATCAGGGTATTCAAGTTTTAGAAGTTCTAAAGCTGGTAACATCATAATACTGTCTCCAATAAAATTGGGGGTTCTTACAATAATATTCATTATTTCCATCTCCTGTGTATCTAAATCATACTTTACGTTTTAGAGTATGGTAGTATAGCTAAGTCTTGCTCTTGATTTAGTGAGTTTGAAGCGTCTCTCTGTTTTTTTCACGCTCAAGTAATTCTTGTTTATGGTACAAAAGCATTAACGCAATAAACAGGGCAAAAAAGTAACTTGTTTGTTCTATACTAAGATAGTGTTCCCCAAACATCAGCAATAAAAATGTCACAACAAATGAAGACCTCAATATATAGTTAAATCTATTGTACAGGGGTGCCCGTAAAAATAAAAATATAAATACTAAAAATAAACTATATCCTACAGCCCCTACTTGCACAAGCAAATTGATATGTCCATTGTGAAAGTGTCTCGCAGGATCACCTACAAAATATTTTGGGTTTTCTTTGGCAAAAGCAATGGTGCGTTCTCTGACATCACAAATACCTCTACCAATGAGAGGATGCTCTTTATATATTTCTAATCCAACAATGGCAAAACCAAGTCTATGTCCCCATGAACCTACATACTTATCTTCAGTAATCGCTGTTGAAAATGTTTTAATCCCTTGTTGTATACCTTGGCTATTTTTAATAAAGACCACACTGATACCCAACACGACTAACAGTATTAGAACTATATATTTCTTTTTGACATAAAAGAAAGGAACCATAAACATAATCATAAAAAAGACTAAAATCATTAGTCTTGCCGTGGACGGTTTATCAATAAACATACTAACAAAATAAATAATGGTTAACAACGCAGCAAGAGAAGATACTTTGTAGTCTTTTTTAATTAAGTTATCAAAAAATACGATATAAAAATATAGTGTTCCATACAAAATGAAAAAATTGTTCATGAGATAATGTGTCAGTAGTTTGGACTCTCCATGAAAAAATAATGCTGAGTATAAATGTGTGATGCCCATTGCATTTAAATAATACACTACAATCGTATAGAGTGGGGCTAAAGCCATGATGAAAAATAGATTTTTAATCTGTTTTGTTGTTAAAGATGCAGAGTATATGGCAATAATCAATAAAAAGTAGTACTTAAAACGTGCAAAATTTAATGAAAATTCTGCATTCAATACAGGAGATGCAGAGCTCCACAATGTAGACAAGTACGTAAAACCTATAAATAAAAATAGCGCAATAATGACTTTATTCTTTAAAAAATTCTTTAAATCTATTTGTCCCTTAAAAAGCAAAAATAAAAATAAAATTATTGTAAGGGCTTTCACTGCGTTAAAGATTCCCCAATAAGGAAAGACTAGAATAATCGCTATAATCAATACATACGGTAACGAGTCTAAATAACTTTTAATATTTAATACAGGCACAATATATCCCTTGAAATACTGCAATATCTAGAGTGATTATTTTGTTTCATTTTTACTCCTAGATAATAAAAAAAGTGCTTGTATGCAACTTTAAGCCCATAGCTGTACGCATGGCTCTTTTTTTTCGTTTATTTTGTTTACGAATAGCAAAAATATCATCTTGATGTTGAAGCAAAAGTCTATATAGTGAGAAATTATAATATATTTTTCCATAAAGCCTAAAATGCTCTAGTAACATGTGTATGATATGTTTTGTTTCTTTATTTGTTACTATTGATAAAGATAAGAAATTTTCTAAGTCTTTGACTACAACATTTGCATTGTCTTGTCTAATATTTTTCTTTTTTTCAAATCTATCAAAAAAACCTTCATAATCTTTTTCTCTTGTCTTAGTTATCTGTTCTGAATATCTTCTGTAATAAGTCATTGATTCATCTGTATAGATAATGCTCCCATAAGTGGAAGCGACAAAAGTTATCCAAATGTCGTGGAAACTGATATCTGAGGGTATAGGTATAAGATGTTCTAGTAATTCTCGTTTGAACATCAGTGTATTACCTGAGACACAGTTTTCAAGGAGAAATGCTCTATTGTTTGAGCCTGAAACTAAGTTTTTGTCTGGCCTAATAAGCTCTTTCCCTGTTTCTATAGAATATTCATCTATTAAGAGGGCATCAGAGTAGATCAGTACATTGTCTTCAATTTTTTCTATAAAAACTTCTAATTTATTTTGTTTCCAACTATCATCCTGGTCAGCTAAAGCAATATAATTACCAGAACATAAAGAGATAGCTTTTTCAAAATTTTTAACAAAACCTAAATTATTTTCATTTTGATAAAGTTTAATTCTTTTATCATGCTCTAGGTATTTTTTAATGATCTCAATCGTATTATCTGAGGAACCATCATCTGTGATGATAAGTTCAAAATTCGCATAAGATTGATTTAATATAGAATCAATTTGTTCTTCTATAAATCTTTCACCATTATAAGTACACATCGCAATAGAAATTAAATTTAACATCTCTATGTCCTAGTCTTTATCAAATTTTATGGTTTTAAATATAGCTTCACTGGCTTTATAGCTCCAATGTGTGTCATCTGGATAATATAGATCTAATACCCCTTTGTCTAACTCTTTAACTAAAATCTCTTTTGTGTCTATAAACTGATACCGTTTTGGTAAGGTTTTTAATTTTTCAAAAAAGACACTTTTCTGATACGTATGACTGCTAATATATTTACGATATAAAGTATATTTATCTACACATACCATCACACTCAGTTCAATATTTTGCTTGGCTAGAAAATCTGCAAGCTTGTTGAAGTTATCGTTCATTTGCTGAATATTTTCATCGTTTTCATGTATTATTCTGTCTATATCATGTTTAATAAATATAATTTCATTTGGCACTTTGGATGTAAATAAGTCTTGGTTAATCTTTTCAATATAATAATTTTTATTCGATCCATACCCTTTCAACATAAATTTCAAATTGTATAAAAATGCATTGTTATTGAGGTTATTAATCACTTGAATCTTTCTATGAGTAGAAACATCATCAATATAAAGGTTTGCAACTGATGCAATCTCTTTATCTAAAATATCTTCTTTTGAGTGTATGTCATAAGAAATATCTTTTGCAAAACGTACCAGTGCTTCTCTTTGTACCGTTTCCAATAAAACATGTTTCACCTTGTGCTTTTTCAAGTATCCAGAGTTCGCTAACAAAACAATGGTTTCTATAAAGTCATTCGTATCAGGTAATTGAAGGATATTAAGGACTGTGAAATCATTATACGTCGCAATATAATCTTGATAATAATTATTTTCACCCATCCCCCCACCATTTGAGAAAGAATCTCCTACCACAATCATGTCTACTTTTGTGCTATTGCTTTCTACCGTTGAAATATGTTTTTTTTCTAAATTCTTAATATTTTTTCGCAGTAACATGAGATCTAAATGGTAAGATATCGTTGCCAAGTCACCCGCACGATACTCCCCTTGATTATTTACTTTTTTCACATAACTAGTCCAAATGACAAAGCTATAGAATACAAATGCAAGTATCATGAAGATAAAGATTAGAACAAACTTTTTATAAACTTTCAATGGTCTTCCCTCTAAAAATTAAAATACAGAAATTCTGAGAATTTACTGATATTGGATAATGCTGATAACAGGATCAATGCCATAAAAATAAAATACCATTTATTTGGTTTAAATGATTTTGTAATTTCCATACTATTTTTAGCAAAGACAACAACCAGAACGCCAATAATGACCCATGACACACTTTTATTCCCGTGGATATGATGTAACCATTCTCCAAATGTCACACCATACTCATTTAAAAAACTTAACTTTTCAGCGTATTTTGAAGAGAATTCGATGCCAGACATACCACACATTGATTTCAGCACTTTTATCGCATCATCCCACTCTTTCGCCCTAAAAAATACCCAGGAAATATTGATAAAATTAAAGGTGATAAACCATGCCAAAACAGCATGCATAGTGAATCCAAGATTTTTCCATGTCCGGTGTATGACTAAAGCCGCGCCATGTAAAAACCCCCAAAATATAAATGTCCATCCTGCACCATGCCACAATCCCCCTAAGATAAAAGTTGCCATGAGATTAGAATAAGTACGAAAACTTCCGTTTCTGTTCCCCCCAAGAGGTATGTATATATAATCTCTCAAGAAACGTGAGAGCGTAATATGCCAGCGTCTCCAAAAGTCTTGAATATCTTTTGCTTTATAGGGTGAATTAAAGTTAATAGGTAGTTTTATGTTAAAAAGAAGTGCTATCCCTATGGCCATATCAGTGTAACCAGAAAAATCAAAGTAGAGTTGGAAGGTATAGCTGAGAGATGTTACCCATCCCTCAATAAGTGTAAGTGTTTCTGCTTTATCAAACCCTGCACTTGCCCACCCCGCAAAGTGATCTGCAATCATAACCTTTTTAAACAAGCCAATAGAAAATATAAATATTCCTAAAGCAATATTTTTATAGTTTTTAACCAGATTCCATTTGGAAGCAAACTGAGGCATCATCTCTTTGTGGTGCACAATAGGCCCCGCTATGAGTTGAGGGAAAAATGTTACAAATAACGAGTAATTTAAAAAATCATATTCTTTTGTTTCAGCCCTGTAACTGTCTACCAAATAGGCTATTTGTTGGAAAGTAAAAAAGCTTATTGCTAACGGCAGTGCCAAATGCAACATAGGGATATTTCCATCAAAGAGAGCATTAAAGTTCTCTATAAAGAAATCCATATATTTAAAGTACCCTAAAAGTACCAAGTTTGCTATGATACCTATGCCAAGTAAAAACTTTTTAGATACTTTAACCTTCGAAAAGTTCTCATTCAGACTATTCCCCATTGTATAGTTAAACAGCATTGAAGTAAGAATTATCGGCAAATATGCAATATTCCACCAACTATAGAAAAACAGACTGCTAAATACCAATAAGCCTTTTGCTCCAGTAATGAGTCTTTTTTGTAAAAGAAAAAAATATAAGAAAAAAGTAATTGGCAAAAATAAGAAAATAAATTCTTGGGAGTTAAATAGCATACTTCTCCAAATACCACTCTATCGTCTTCACAATCCCAGAGTCAAAATCTTCATCTGCTTTCCAACCAAGTTTATTTTCTAGTTTTGTCGCATCAATGGCATAACGTCTGTCATGGCCAGCTCTGTCTTCTACAAATGTGATAAGTTCTTTGTAGGACTTAGCTGTTGGAACTTTTTCATCAAGTATCGTACAAATAGTATCTACAATTTGAAGATTGGTTCTTTCGTTTCTTCCACCGATATTATAAACATTCGCCTCTTTACCTGTATGGTACACAAGGTCAATCCCTTTACAGTGGTCAAGCACATAGAGCCAGTCACGGATGTTTTTACCGTCACCATAGATAGGAATGCTCTCACCTGCCAGTGCTTTACGGATAATCGTCGGGATAAGCTTTTCATCATGCTGTTTCGGGCCGTAGTTATTTGAACAGTTCGTAATAACAGTGTTCATCCCATACGTTTCCTGGTATGAACGTACAATCATGTCTGAACTTGCTTTAGATGCTGAGTATGGAGAGTTAGGAGCATAAGGTGTCTCTTCAGTAAAGAGGTCTGTCTCGTTAAGTGTTCCGTAGACTTCATCTGTTGAAATATGATGGAATCTACAACCTTTGTAATCTTCTTTGTATTCAAAGGGTTTATTCATCCAATACTTTTGGGCTACATCTATAAGTGTAAAGGTACCATTTACATTGGTTTCTATGAATACCCCTGGGTTTTTAATGGAGTTGTCTACATGAGACTCTGCTGCAAAGTGGATGACTCCCTGGATATCATACTCAGTAAAGATAAACTCGACCAATTCACGGTTACAAATATCACCTTTGATGAATTTATACTTTGAGTTATTTTCACACTCTTTTAAATTTTCTAAATTACCTGCATAGGTAAGTAAGTCTAAATTTACCAGTTGATACTCTGGATATTTATCTAAAAAATAGGGTACAAAATTTGAACCAATAAAACCAGCTGTTCCTGTTAATAATATATTTTTCATTTTCTTCATCCTTATTTTCTCTCTTTCATTTTTTTCAAACATTCAGCCAAAGAGTCTTTCCAATAAGGTATTTCTATCTTAAATGTCTCTTTAATCTTTGTCTTATTTAGCAAAGAATAGTGTGGTCTTGTTGCTGGCGTTGGGTAAGCTTTGCTTTCTATAGGATTAACAGTGCAATCCAGTTTTGCCATTTTCATGATCTCTTTTGCAAAATCATACCAACTTAAAACACCTTCATTTGAGTAATTATATATTTCAACTGCTTCATTCTTTATTGTCGGGATGATGTCTAAAATTGTTTTTGCCAAGTCTCTTGCGTATGTGGGTGTACCCACCTGGTCAAAAATTACCCCTAGAGATTTTTTCTCTTTACCAAGACGTAACATAGTCTTCACAAAGTTAGCTCCATATGACGAATATACCCATGACGTTCGTATAATGATAGAATTGTTCGGATTTATTTCCTGCATAGCTTTTTCGCCATCAAGTTTAGTTTTTCCATACACACCATTTGGGTTTGTAGTGTCACTTTCACTGTAAGGTTTAAAATTTGTTCCATCAAATACATAGTCTGTTGAGACATGCACTAACTTGATATTTTTTTCTTTAGCAATCTCTGCTAAGTATTTAACCGCTAAGTGGTTTATTTTATCTGCAGAAATTTCATCATTTTCAGCTTTATCTACAGCAGTGTATGCCGCACAGTTTATGATAATATTTATATCGTTTGTTTCAATAAAGTGTTTAATATCTTCTTGATTTGAAATATCTAAATTGTCTCTGTCTGTAAAAAAGAAATTGTCTTGATACTCAGGAGAGAGTTCTTTTATCTCAGAACCTAACTGCCCTTTACTTCCTGTCACTAAAATATTAGGCATAATAATCCACACCATACTCAAACAAGTCATTGGTTTCATGTAATTTAGGTTGTATTTTATCTTTAGATGAAAGGTTAAGCTCCGCATACAGAATCTGCCAGTCAATCTCTAAATTCACATCATCAAAAGCGATGCCTCTATCATTTTCAGGAGAGTAATAACTGTCTACTTTATAGGCGAAGATCGTATCATATTCCAAGACTACAAATCCATGGGCAAAGCCGCGGGGCACTAACATTTGTTTTTTGTTCTCTGCTGTAAGTTTCACAGCCACATGTTGACCAAAGGTAGGAGAACCTTTCCTAATGTCGACTGCAACATCCAGTACAGACCCTTGTATCACACGTACGAGTTTTGTCTGTGCATCGGGAGCCAATTGGTAATGAAGACCACGAAGTACCCCTCTTGAACTTTTAGACTCATTGTCTTGACAGAAGTTGATTTTGAAACCTAAAAATTCTTCAAGTTTATCTTCTCTAAATGTTTCTACAAAATAGCCTCTGTCATCTCCATGCACTGTTGGTTCAATAATAACAACATCAGGAATGTCTGTTCTTGTAAACTGCATGCTTAGAGACGTCCTTCATTGGCTCTACGTAAAAGATACTGACCATACTGGTTTTTCTTAAGTGGTTGTGCCAATTCTATCAACTGTTCTTTGTTGATATATCCCATTTCGTATGCAATTTCTTCAATACAAGCGACTTTCAATCCTTGACGGTTTTCAATCGTTTGGATGAAGTTTGATGCTTCAAGAAGACTTTCATGTGTACCGGTATCTAACCAAGCATACCCCCGTCCCATAAGTTCTACTTTTAGATTGGCTTCTGCTAGGTATGTTTGGTTAACTGTCGTAATTTCCAGTTCACCACGATGAGAAGGTTCTACATTTTTAGCAACTTCAATGACAGAATTTGGATAAAAATAAAGTCCTACTACTGCATAATTACTTTCAGGCACTTCAGGTTTCTCTTCGATGCTTGTTACGTTACCTTCCTCATCAAAAGCAGCAACACCATAACGTTCAGGGTCTTTGACGTAGTAACCAAAGACGGTTGCTTTTTTATCTTGCACTGCATTTCTTACTGCTTTAGAAAGCATTTCTGTGAGACCATGACCATAAAAGATATTGTCACCTAGAACCAAACATACATCATCATTCCCGATAAACTCTTCACCCAAGATAAATGCCTGAGCCAGTCCATCTGGAGAAGGTTGTACTTTATAAGAGAACTTCATACCAATGTCTGTTCCGTCACCAAGTAACGCTTCAAAACGCGGTAAATCTTCTGGAGTAGAGATGATGAGTACTTCTGTGATACCTGAAAGCATGAGAACAGAAAGTGGGTAATAAATCATCGGTTTATCGTAGATAGGTGCGAGTTGTTTAGAAATACCTTTGGTGATAGGGTAAAGTCTTGTACCTGACCCTCCTGCTAATATGATACCTTTCATGCTATACCTTCTTTCATAAGTCCATTTTTGCAACGGAATTCTTCTTTTTTTATTTTTTCTTGCATCATTTTATCATTTGTTTCCAATGAATTACCCCAATTTCTGGCATGATACAAATGAAATGTATTGGCGACATATCTTACAGATTTATAGCTAATGCCAAAATGGTTAAATCTCCATTCTAAATCTCTATCTTCACCGACAGAGGGGGACATGTAATCTTCATCAAAGCCGTTGATTGTTTCTAAATCTTTTTTCCAACATGAAAAATTACAACCAACCAACATCATTTTTTTATCTTTTTTACTATTGACTTTTTTTTCTAAGAAACTACCAATACCTAGGTAGATTCCTTCTTCTAAGTGTCTACCTCTATCTAAAACTAAAAATAGATAGAAAAACAGATAGAGTTTTTCAAGTACACGGTATGGTAAATATCTTTTACGTACCAAACGAGAAAAAAATGGTCCAAGTTCTACACGTCTTCCGCTTAAAAATTTATTTTCAGAAGCGAGTTTCAAATGATTTTCTATAAAATGTTTATACGGCACAATATCACCATCTAAAAAGATTAAATACTCACCTTTTGCAGCTCTTATTGCATTGTTTAATGCAATGTTTTTTTGCCAACCATCATCTTTTTGATAAATGTGATTTATTTCAAGAGTACTTTGATAACTTTTTAAAAATGTTTTCATTTCAGCATATTCACAATCTTCCGAGATGAGTATGTCAAAATTCAAATTAGTCTGACTATTAAGACTGTCTAAAATGAGTTCTAGTGCTTCAATATCTTTATAGACTGATATAATCACTGTGGTATGTAACTTTTCCACTATTTCCATCTCCTATGCATCCAGAACCACTGTTTAGGATTCTCTTTAATGACTGTTTCCATGATTGTGGCTTGTCTTTGTGTAAGTATAGCTAAGTCCTCTTCTTGATTCTCTGTTTTTAACGTTTTAATGGGTTCATAGACTTGCACTTTATAGTTGATATAATCATCAGTAGAAATAAACGCAGGAATCATGTCAAGCTCGAACTTTCTTGAGAGTATGGAAGCCAAGGGGGTATGTGTGGTTTTATGTCCAAAGAAATCTACTTCTATCGATTGGTTTTGACGTAAGGCTTGGTCTGTAAGTATGCCCATAATTTTTCCCTCACGGATCATTTTCATACTGTCTTTCAAAGCACCTTTTTTATAGACCATCTCCACATTAAATTGTTCTCTATTCTTTTTCAGCACCTCATCCATAAGGTCAGAATCTATCTTTCTACCTACACCCACAAGTTGTAAGTTAAATTTAATAGCAATAGATTGTGAAAGAAGTTCCCAATTTCCAAAATGTCCGGTAACTAAAATGAATTGTTTTCCCTCTTTTTGGTACTTTTCTATAATTTCAGAACCTTCAAACTCTATATTTTGAAGTACTTTTTCTTTAGGCATGCCATCACGTTTTACAATACCAAAGACGGTATCGATTAAATTCATAAAAGCTTGTATGCCTATCTCTTTTTTTTCTTTATCTGTAAATGTGTTGGGAAAAGCCAGTTCTAAATGTGTACCAATACGTTTTCTCTGTTTTGCACTTACATGGTAGGCTAACCATGCCAGCCCAAACATTAGTTTTCGTAACAGAAAGTCAGGTAATATCTTTAAAAGAAATCCAAAGAATTTATAAAGCCCCAAATAGACATAATCAAGCATCAAGTAAGCCTTTAGCCATCTCAATGATTTCATTTGCTTCAATATCTACAATAGAAAAATCATTTTTATTGAGTTTATAATGGTCTACTTTTGAAGCAGACTTTATCACTTTATTGATAGTTGTTTCATACACACGATTGGTTGG
>WTAE01000155.1 GCA_013139765.1 Sulfurovum sp. | reverse complement strand
TCACGATAAACGTTATGAGTCACTCACGTACAAAATTATTTAGGAATAGAATGAATCCTTACTTGTTAATACTCTTATATTTTATATTGTCTTCTTCCTTGGTAGCTGAAGAATTATCCATTAAGTTTAAGACGAAGTTGATTGAGGATCAATACTCAGCAAAAGTTTGGATTCGCCATCCCATGATTGATGAATATCAAGCCAAGAGAAAAGGTATAAAAGTTCAATATATTACACATCTTACTGCTGATATAGATAATAAAGTTATCTATGATGTTTGGATGAGCCCATTGATTTCTAAAAGTCCATTCTTAAAATTTAAATTTAAATACTTTGGTAAACATAATATTATTAATTTAAATGTATTTGACAATAATAATATATTAGAAAAGCGTAGCTTCAAACTTAACTCTAGAGGTAAGCTTGTAAAGAGTGAAAAAGTAAAGAAATCGATTAGTAGTAAAACAGATTTTTCTAAAAAAATATGGGAAACTTCTACAGTAGATAATGGAATTAAAGAATTATATGGTCCATATAATAACGAGTTTAGAAAAGGGATAAATGTTCTTACCTCCGATAATGTTTTCTATGAAAGGCACCCTATTGCAATTCGTTCAAATATTGATTTGGAGTCTTTGGCCATTTATGCTCAAAATTATTCTTCAGAATCATTAAGAGCACTCTTTATTGTTCCTGAAGATGGGATAATAGATTATCAGCTTCCTATTAAAATAGTAGGTAAGAAATGTAGGGAAAACACTGATATTACAGTTGTAGGAAAAGATAAAGAAGGCAACCTCTATAAAACTATATCGAGTATAATGTATTGTCGTTGTAGTCATGGATGTGGAAGAGATGGGGAGTAATGGATTTATTGATATTTTAGAACAAGACATCATAACAAATTCGAGGAGCCAATACTAAACCCAAGAGCGGGTTTAGTATTGGCTCACGACGAACGTTATATCACTATGAGTACAAGGAAAGAATTTGCAACAAATTAATATCTATTATCCAAAAGATAAATCTTCTTTCATTATAAGAATATTTATAACGATGATAGCAACCTTGTTCATAGTTTTTCTTCTTATAAAAAATTTCAATGAAATTAACATAGAAAGTCTAGCTCTAGGTTTTTTGGTAGTTGCAGGTGTATTTGATTCTTTAATTAGGTTACATCGATTAATTAGTTATGATGAAATTTGTTTTGACGATAAAATATTTATTGTAAAAAAGAACAGTATAATTTTAAGTGAAACACCAATTGAAAAAATTTATGTTTATTCCAAAAAAAATCCATTTAACTTTTCTCAAACGTCTTGGAAAAGACTATATTTCGATAACAAGTTATTATTCCATTATGAAACAAATGAGATAGAAAATGAAGATGAACTTTCACTTGCGAAAATATTTTGAACAAAAAAAGTTATTTAAACGATATAACAAGTACGAGGAGCGCAATACTAACCCGCAAGCGGATTAGTATTGCTCACGACAAACGTTAGAATACACAGGAACATAATATATGAAACAATTACTTTACCTTTTTATTGTAGTCGGAATTACAATAAATCTGCATGCCATTGAATTTGATAAACCAGTTTATGAAAAAAGCCCATCTCTATTGGACAGAGCAAAAAGCTTATTTAGTTTTGAAAAGCCTATTGAGTATAAACATATTAAAATAGAAAAAGAAGATTGGAATAATAGTTCGGTAAAAATTATCAATAATGAAATTAGTATCGTCTCTAAAAAATATCGCATAGAGGCTAGAAAAATATTATTATTACAAGATAAAAGCTATTTTGTATTTGCTGAAATGACAAAAGATAATGGTGCTTCAAGAGGTACTTTAGTTGCAAAGTTTTCAAAAAACAATAAGCTTAAATGGGTTAAGCATTATAAAGCTAATGATGTAATGATAAGTACAAGATTTTTTCTTGATAATCATGGAATTTTAATTTCAGGTGGTTATTCAACTGGAAAAGCGTTAGGCTCAGCTTTTATTTTTCGAATTGATTTTAATGGAAATATTAAATGGACTAATGATTATCATGAAAAATTAATGGTGAAATCTTACAACTCAATCATTAAAATCAATGATGGATATATGGCAGTAGGATATATAACAAGAGGCTACACAAAAGTAGAATATAAAGATAACACATTACACATGAAAGGGACGGATCAACTTACTTACAGCCCATTAATAACTAAACTAAATGCACAAGGTAAGAAAGTTTGGGATAAAGTAATTGAAACTAAAGAAAGATCATATGCAGTTGAGATAGAAACAGTCAATACAAACTATTTAGTAAGAACAATACCAACAACTAAAGCACAAGAAATTATGATAGATAAAAATGGAAAAATAATTTCGAAAAAATTAATTAAAGAACTTCCAGCTTACTTAGTAAATCAATATGGTCTTGCACCTGCAAGTGTAAGTTATAAATCAATTGCTGTTAAAAGAATTGGAAAAAAAGATTTCCAAATTAGTAAAATAGATAGTCATGGAAATGATTTGTGGAAATACTCTATTAATATTACAGATAATTATGGTGATAAAATTAAAATAATTGAAACTTCTGATGGAGGATGTCTAATAGAAAACTTCCAGTATCGTTTTCTAAAAGGAAGTGCATACTTAATTAAACTAGATAATACGGGAAAAGAGGAATGGAAAAGAAATTATCTTGGAAAAAAAGGTAGATTTATGTTTAATGACCATATAAAGACAGGAAAAGACAAATATTTGTTTTTAGCCACAAGCACAAGCGACCTATATGCAAGTTTAAAAGAAAATTCTAAAAAAACAACCTTTAATGTTACATTACAAAGTGGTGTTATGTTATTTGAACTAAACTTACATTCTAACAAATACGTGGAGGTGCAATAATTTACCCTATCGGGAAAATTATCGCTCACGACGAACGTTATACTCAAAAGGAAAATAATGTGTCCTAACTGTAAAAAAGATACATTTTCAGCATGGGATAAAGTAAAATCAAACAAGCCAAGAAAGTGCAGTGAATGTGGTATCATTGTTAAACCTGCTTTTTTTAGAAGTGCGTTAAGTTTATCGATTGCTATATTCATATCAACAATATGTAGCGGTCTCACAATATATATTTTTATGAAACTAATTGGTCCGATTAGTTTCACATACATATGGATAATAGCATTACCATTATTAATTGGTGGAATACTTCCAATTATTCTGTGGATTAAAGTCAATGATTGGTTTGTACCTTGGGTACTAGAAAAAGCATAACAAAACGCAGGAGCCAATATGAACCCGCGAGCGAGTACATATTGGTCTCCTCAAACGTTAGGCTAATGAAAAATTCATGTCAAGGGGAGATTTAAATGCAGGAAAGAAGATTATCCATTTTTGAGAAATATTTGACTGTTTGGGTATTGCTTTGTATTACAGCCGGCATTGCTATTGGAAAGGTTGCACCGGGCATTGCTACAGCTCTGAATGACTATTCAATTTATCAGGTGTCGATGCCTATAGCGGTGTGTCTTTTTTTTATGATGTATCCCATCATGGTAAAAATAGATTTTTCACAGGTCTTAAGATCAGCAAAAACTCCAAAGCCTGTTATGCTGACTCTTTTTATAAATTGGGCTATTAAGCCTTTTAGTATGTTCGCCATATCGTACTTTTTCTTAGGCTACTTATTTAGAGATCTATTGCCTGGTACGGAAATCCTGGCTAATGGTGAAGAAGTTGAGCTGTGGCGAAGTTACATTGCTGGAACAATTTTACTTGGGATTGCGCCTTGTACGGCTATGGTTTTGATGTGGGGGCACTTATCCAAAGGTAATGATGGACTAACATTAGTAATGGTCGCAATTAACTCATTGATAATGCTTTTTCTTTACGGCCCATTGGGTGGATTATTGCTAAATGTTAATTCCATGCCGGTACCTTGGCAGACGATGTTTCTTTCTGTCTCTATTTATGTAGCCCTACCCTTAGTAGCAGGATATTTTTCTAGAAAATTCATTATAAAGCACAAGGGTATAACATGGTTCAATGAGAGATTTTTACACTGGTTGACTCCCGTTAGCATCGTTGCACTACTTGCTACTTTAATCCTCTTGTTTACGTTTAAAGGCGAGGTGATCGTTAATAATCCACTCACCATATTATGGATAGCTATTCCACTACTGATTCAGACATTGTTTATTTTTTCTCTTGGATACTTTGTATTTTCAAGATGGTTGAAACTTTCATATCAAGATGCCGCGCCCGTTGCACTAATAGGTGCGTCAAATCATTTCGAGGTGGCTATTGCTACAGCGGTCATACTGTTTGGCCTATCTTCTGGAGCAGCCTTAGCGACGGTGGTTGGTGTTTTGATCGAAGTTCCTTTGATGCTTATGCTAGTTTCACTTTGTAAAAGAACACGCCATATATTCAATTATAAGCAGGAGATCGAGTGAGAAGCTTAACAAGTACATGGAGTTGCAATAGTTTCCCCTGTGGGAAAATTATCGCTCGCGAAAAACGTTATCTACAAATAGGAGATGAATATGAAATATAAGCTATTAGGAATTATTATTTTTATACTAGCAGTCATACAATTCATACCATATGGTATGGATCATACTAACCCACCTGTCCTTGCAGAACCTGCATGGGACAGTCCAAAAACAAAAGAGTTGTTTGATCGTGCTTGTGCAGATTGTCATAGTAACGAAACAAAATGGCCTTGGTACAGTAACATCGCTCCAATATCTTGGTTGCTTCAATATGATGTAGAAGAAGGTCGTGAACATTTTAATACCTCTATGTGGGGTAAACAAAAAAAGAATGATGGAGATGAAGCAAAAGAAGAGCTTGAAGAGGGTGAAATGCCTCCTTGGTTCTATATTGTTCCTCATCCTGAGGCTAAATTATCAGAAAGTGAAACAAAAGAGTTAGCTAAAGGACTTTTAGCGACATTTGGTGAAGAAAATGATGATTAGTTTTTAAAAAGATGATGAAAGCTCAAACAAGCTAGAATTAAGAAGCAACTGTGTTGAGCTAAACTTCAGCACTAACAAGTACGTGGAGACAAACGTTAAATTTACAATAGAAGGATAGAGATATGATAACAATAGAAACAATGATAGAATTCTTAGGTTGGTGTTCAGTAATTAATATCGGAATATTAATATTCTATTCAATTTGTATAATTATTTTTACTGATACTATGGTAAAAATTCATACTAAAATGTTTGATTTAGATAAAAATTATGTAATTCAAGCATATTTCAAGTATTTAGCACAATATAAAATTATTCTTATCATATTTAATATTGTTCCGTATTTTGCTCTAAAAATAATGACTTAATTGATATTTAGTACAAAAATCTAACAAAAGTGTATACTTCCACCATATTTTACATAAAGGTTCCTCATGGAAACTCTCAAGATCGTATGCTCGGAGTGTAACAGCGTTAACACCATCAAAACTGAAGTCGAGAATGAGCCTCTTCTCTGTTCACAATGTCAAGCCGATCTAGATAATCCATTTCCTGTGGAAGTGACTGATGAGAGTTGTAAAATTCACATTGATGAGAATGACATAGCAGTGTTAGTTGATTTCTATTCTACCACTTGTGGCCCTTGTATGGCAATGTATGAGGACTATGAAGATGCTTCCCTCGCCTTTGGCTTAACAGTAAGATTCCTCAAGATAAATGCAGACAAACACCAGGGAGTTGCTAAAGAGTATGGGGTGAGCGCACTTCCTACTATCATTGCTTTTAAAAAAGGTGAAGAAGTCAACCGTATAAGCAGACAACTTTCCCAAGTTGAACTTAGCTTGTGGGCTGAGAGCCTTATTTAACTATGATTGAAGGAGTGTAAAATGTCTAATGAAAATCTT
>WTAE01000087.1 GCA_013139765.1 Sulfurovum sp. | reverse complement strand
AACCAGGTTCATTAGAGAGTCTTACCAACATAGAGGTTTTGTCATTGCCTGAAGCAGCATTTTCAAAGTTTGAAATAATGAAAAAACGTGTTCTGTTGTTGTTAGAGTCTTCAATGTTTTCAAAACGTACAGGCAAGTTGTTAAGTTTGGCTGCCACAGAAGGACACAGCGCTGCGGAAAACTCATCACTGAGTGCAAGCTTTGCTGCTTTGGCTGTAGACTCTACAGGAATGAGTTCAACATCTCCTAAACCAAGGTCATCCAAAAAGTGACGACACTGCCCAAAAGCAATATCTTTTGAATATATTTTTGTAATCTTTTGGATGTCTTCATTGAGTGTAGCAAACGCCAAATGCACATCTATCATTACTTCAGCAATAATTTTTAAATCGTACTCTGCCAAAGAGTTGATGGTATCAGAAACAATCCCGTTGGATGAGTTTTCAATAGGAATCACACCAAACTTAGCGGCACCTTTTTGCACTTCACGGAACACACCCTGAATAGAAGCAATAGGTAAATACGCAGACATCGCACCAAACTTAGACTCTGCTGCTTGATGGGTAAACGAAGCTTCAGGCCCTAAATATGCAACAGCTTCTGCACGTTCAAGGTTTCTAGCCACGGCAAACATTTCAAGAAACAGTGCATCAATAGCAGCATCAGTCAATTTCCCGTCATTTTGCTTTTTAAGACGATTTAAGATGGATTGCTCGCGTTCAGGACGGTAGATAGGTGCACCTGTAGTGTTTTTAAGTTCACCTACTTGATGTACCAATTCCATACGCTCATTGTAAAGCTTTAAAAGGTCGTCATCTATACTGTCAATTTTTACTCTTAAATCATCTAAAGTCATCTCATGCCTTTGTTATTTTAAATAGTCTAATTCTAAACGTACTTGGTCTTCATAGGTTTCACGTTGACGTATCAACCTGTCTGCCCCACCTTCTAAAGCAACTTCTGCTGCTTTTGAACGGGTGTTGTAGTTGGATGCCATGGTAAATCCATACGCACCTGCCGAGTGAATGACCAAAAGGTCATTATGACTTAGCGCAGGAAGAGGTACATTTTTACCAAAGAAATCTCCCGATTCACAGACAGGACCAACCACGTCAGCTTCTGTTTTCTCTGTATCCGTGCCAAGACCTACCGCTTCTATTTTGTGGTAAGCATTGTAAAGGCTTGGACGAAGCAAGTCATTCATCGCACCATCTACAATGACAAAACGTTTGCCATCATTTACTTTTTCATACAAGACTTTTGTAAAAAATGCGCCTGCATTGGCCACCATGTAACGCCCGGGTTCACAAAGTAACGTTAAGTCAAGCCCTTTGGTTGCATCAAAAATAGCTTGAGTGTATTCTTCAGCTTTAATGGTCACTTCATCGTCATATACCACACCAATACCACCACCCACATCAAAAAACTTAATGTCAATTTTAATGGCTTTAAGCGAACGTACCAAGTCTGCTACAATTTGTGCAGATTCACGGATAGGTGAAAGTTTGGTAAGTTGTGAACCAATGTGGAAGTGAATACCCACTGGGTTTAAAAATTCTGACTTGTTGGCATAAATATACATACGTTTTGCCATGTCGATTTCAACACCAAATTTGTTTTCATGTAAACCTGTTGAAATGTACGGGTGTGTTTGAGGGTCAATGTTTGGATTGACACGAATCGAAATACGTGCTTCTTTACCAAGCTCTTTGGCCACCATTTCTACACGTTTCATCTCTGCTTCACTCTCTAGGTTTAAGAGTAAAATATCTTTCTCTAAAGCTTCACGGATTTCATCATCACGTTTTCCTACACCTGAAAAGATAATTTTGTATCTGTCTACGCCTGCTGCTAAAGCACGCTTAACTTCTCCAATACTTACACAGTCAGCACCCGCACCAAGTTTGGCCAAGTGTTGAATAACGGAGAGGTTTGAGTTTGCTTTTACTGCGTAGTTTATAAGTGATTTTTTACCGGCAAAAGCATCTTTGAGTGTGCTGTATCTATTTTCAATATAATCAAAATCATACACATACAAAGGTGTACCGTATTTGTTTGCCAAAGCGATTGCGTCTAGTTTCATTGTCTATCCTAATAAGGGGCCTTCTAATAATAGGTAATACTCACAATGGACTTTGCAAATGTAAGATTTTGCAAGAGACTTTCAAGTCCTAGCCATAGCTAAGACGAAGTAAGTATCTTGTGAAAGATTGCGTTTGCAAAGCCCACCCTTCGGGCACCTCTAGCTTTCGCTTATGCGTCGTTACTCTTTTTCGACTTAGCTATGGCTAGGACTTCAAAAGAGTGCCTAGCCTAAACAAAAGCTAAAGATGTTGTGAGTGTTACCTATTATTAGAAATCCCCTTCAGTCTATTTTAGGATGATTTTATCTAAAAATCACTAAAAAGCAGTTAGAGTGTGTTAGTGCGGGGATTAAGCGATAGATTGTTCATCTGTCATATAGACGTAAATAGCATACATCCATAAAAGTATAATGGGCAAAATGGCTGTGACTTCTGGCGAAAGTACCCCATTTGAGCCTATTTGATTTAGCCCAAATAACAGACCCCAAATCACAAAAGTGGACCCTAAAGACAAAGCAATTACTGCGCCAACATTCATCATACGCGCATGAAAAGGCAACTTAAAAAAGAGAATAATTAACAGTGCCAGTGAAAAAAGTGGTACCACTACTTTCTCATAAAAAGAAGCCCTAATTTTGTCTGAATTCAAGTTTTGCGTACGCAGTAAACGCCAAGTATTCCAAGCATCTACAATGTTCAAAGCTTTACCTTCATACAGTGATTCAATGATTTTAGGTTTATAGCCTGTGAGGGTTTTAATATTCTTTTTATGCTCTTCATTGTAACGTTGTAAGACATGGTTTTTATAAATATGTGTTTTCACAATGGCATCTTTTGCATCCCAATCTTCCCCATTGAACCATGCGATAGGCGAGTGAATGGTGTAGCGAACCTGGTCTCCAGCTACTTTAAAAATAGTGATATCTTTAATGGTTTTTGCAATGGGATCTAAAACATCAATGTAGACAAAAGTGTCATTGTATTTAAAAAAGAGATTGTTTACATTGTAGGCACCCATTTGATTTTCAAGCAGGAGTTCACCTTTATCTTTGGCATACGAAAACTCGGTTGTGTGTAAAAATGTAAAAATCCCATAGGTTAAAAAACCCAGTAAGAGCATAGGCATCAGCAATGTTTTTTTGTCATAGCCGAAGGCATGAAAAGCCCCCATGGTATTGTTTCTAATTAAGGCCAGTTTTGTCATAATAAGTGCAAAAACAATGGCTAGGGGATAGAGTAAGCCTAAAGAGTATTCCCAGGTATAAAAGAGATATAAAATAACATAGTTCCCAGAACCACTCATTTTGTCTGCATGTTGAAAGTAGTCAATAGCTGCAAAAGCAAAACTCAAACCAAAAAGAATGGCCAAGAGGTTTTTTAAATAGAGTTTTAACAAATAGAAAAAATAGAGTTTCGGGTTGAGCACACTCATGACGTAAGTCCCTCAATAGACTTGAGGCTGTAGAGAGACTTTACTTGTGTCAGTGTCTCCACTTGTAATGCTTCACAGGCTTTTGTGACGTGTTCTATGAGCTTTGTCAAACTCTTTTGTTCTTCGTCAGAAAAACCATGTAAAACATAATCTGCCACTTGTGACTTATGTTCTGGTTTGCCTACACCTACTCTTACGCGTATGTACTCTTTTGTGATATTGGCATCTAAAGACTTCAATCCATTGTGACCCCCGTGGCCACCACCTCTTTTAAAACGTACTGCGCCAAATGGAAGGTCAATGTCATCATGAATGACAATCACATCTTCAAGTTCAACTTTAAAAAAGTTTTTTACAGGCTGTACAGACTTCCCTGAAAGGTTCATAAACGTAGTAGGTTTTAAAAAAAGTGTTTGGGTAGAACGGTACAAATGACCGTGAAATGAAGTTTTAGAAATGTCTCGAGCTCCAAAGTCAGAGACAAGTTTGTCTATGACTTTAAAACCGATGTTATGACGTGTCTCTTCGTATTGTGATCCTGGATTACCTAGACCTACAAAAAGTGTCATACATTCCCCTTAGCAGCACAAAACTGTGCTTGCCTTATTATTTAGCTTTGATTACACCACAGATAGCAACATTGTCTCTATCCATAAGTTTACAATTTGCTGGTGCTTCAATGTGTTTTACAAGAATTGATTGATCTCTTTCAAGTGGCTCAACATCAAGGTCAAAGTTCGCAGGCATAGCTTCGATTGTACCTCTTACTTTTAATCTTTTTTTAGACAATACAAGTACACCTTTGTTTTTAAGACCAACTGGTGTTCCATGCATGATTACAGGTACAAGGAAGTTTGTTACTTGACCTGGTACAGTAATTCTAAGATCAACATGTTTTGCATCACCGTTTACTGGGTGCAGTTGATACTCTTGAATCACTACATTATATTCTGTGTCACCCAATTTTACTGCAAATGCTAGGCTCTCTTTATTTCTTACTGCTCTAACAAATTCACCACGTTTAAACGCAGCTTGAACATTCTCTACACCATTGGCATAAAGGTTAGCAGTTAGATAACCATCTCTTCTAAGCTGTTTTGCTGTACGCTTACCGATACTCTCTCTAATAATACCTTCTAACATTTCTGTATCCTTAATAAATAATTCTCTCTCCTCTTTCAAATAGAGGAAATGAGACGCGAATTATACCCAAGTAGTATTAAAACAAAATTTTACTCTTCTGACTCTTCTTCCTCTTTAAAGGCAAAGACATCTGCTTCAACATCTTCATCAATCTCTTGTGCAAGTGATCCTTTACCCACCCCTTGCATTTTGAGTTTCATATCTGCAGGGTTGGACGCATATTCTAAGGCAATTTCATCTGTAATTTCACCACTTCGCAAAAGGTCTAAAAGTGCTTGGTCAAAGGTTTGTGTTCCATAAATTTCTTTACCTTCAAATAAAGCATCAGGTATTTCAGAATCTCTATTTTCAGCAATAAGCTGTTCAATTCTTGCTGTTTTTTTCAAAATCTCTATTCCAGCAACTCTACCTCCCTTTTTATTGGGGATCAGTCTTTGAGAAATAATACCTTCAAGTACAGAAGCCAAAGACATACGAATACGGTTTTGTTCTTCATTTCCAAACATACCAACAATTCTATCGATGGTCTCTTTGGCATCTAGTGTGTGCAATGTAGAGAAAACCAAGTGACCCGTATTGGCTGCATGCAGCGCAATATCAATGGTTTCTAAATCCCTCATTTCCCCCACAAGTATGATGTCAGGGTCTTCTCTTAGTGCTGCTCTCAGTGCATCTGAGAATGAGTGGGCATCTTGGCCAATACCTCTTTGGTTAATGAGACAGCCACGGTCTTTATGTACAAATTCTATCGGGTCTTCAACGGTGATAATGTGTTTTTTAGACTCTCTGTTAATTTTGTCTATGATGGCTGCAAGTGTGGTTGATTTACCAGAACCTGTTACCCCTGTTACCAAAACCAATCCTCTTTGAATTTCTGTAAACGTTTTAATGACAGGCGGTAAATTTAAATCATCTAAAGACATAATATCCACCGGAATAATCCTAAATACCGCAGAAAGGCCATCCATTTGGTAAAAGAAATTCACACGAAATCTGTTTTCAGACCCCAAAACATAAGAGAAATCCAGGTTTCTGTCAGTCACAAGTTTTTCATACTGATCTGCTGTAGTAATCTCCTGTGCCAATTTATCTACCATGGCAGATGTTAGCTCATCTTTACCCAGTACTTTAAGTACACCATGAATACGCACTCTTACTTGTGAGCCGGACTTGATGTGAAGGTCGGACCCCGAATTGCTAATCATTGTTCTCAGATAGAGCTTAAGTTTTTCTTCCATGGTAACCCCTTTTTTCTTCTCTTATTTTAACCTGTCTTGTTTTAACGTGTGCTACTTTAAGGCATCAAGCATGGCTTGAAATGCTTCTTCAAAAGCTTTGAGTCCATCCGCCAATAGTGATGCATAGACTTCTTCCATATCAAAGCCGTTGTCCGCCAGCTTTGTAAAGTATCCATTGATGATTGCATCATCTATAGGGAGTGCTTCAGGAGATGGCTCAGAATCACAGTATGCTTCAATCGTCGCCAAAGGCGCCGTATTCACAGAATGTGCTGCAAGCAAACCTGACATATAATAATCTGCAGGTAAAGCATCGCCTTTTACACCCGTACTTGCGAAGAGTGTACGTACAGCAGGGGTTCGATTTGTCTCTATAAGGTTGTAAATCTTCGCCGCATTGTAAATACCTGTTTTAGAAACATCTAATCCCTCTTTTTCAAGGTCGCCATCTAAAAGTCTATCAAAACGAGAAACAAATACAGAAATAACCGCTTCACAACGTCCACCACCAGAAGCTTCAAACGCATCCAAACCTTTTTTCATGGCTTTCAAACATTTTTGTGCTTGTTTAGGAGAAAAAATCAACGTGGCATTCACAGAGATACCTGTAGATAAAAGTACCGTCATTGCAGCATAACCTGCTTCAGTTGCAGGTACTTTTACCATCACGTTTGGCTCACCAATAGCAGCAAAAAGTCTTTTACCCTCTTCTATGGTCCCTAAGGTATCGTTGGAAAGAAAAGGATCTACTTCAATAGAAATATACCCATCATTTCCTTCATCATATGAAGCTCTTAATGCTTGCGCTGCTGTACGAATGTCGTCAATTGCCAAAGCTTCATACTTCTCTTTGGCAGGCTTGCCTTCAAGTGCTGCTAACTGCTCTTTATAGGCAGGAGAAGTGGTAATGGCAGAGGCAAAAATAGACGGGTTCGATGTCGCACCATTAATGATGCCTTCTTTTATGAGTTTAGAAAATTCATTTTTTAAATAATCTCTCTCTACAAAATCCAACCATAAAGAGAATCCTATATCTTTGTTTACCATTTTTTATTCCTTATATTCCCAGTGAAACTCTTTCCAAG
>WTAE01000084.1 GCA_013139765.1 Sulfurovum sp. | reverse complement strand
TTATACTTTCATCAATAGCCATGGCTTCCGAACAGTCAAAGTAACTCTCATCAATTTTGTTTCTAAAAATGGCTATACGTGGTAAAGGAAGTGTTTTTAGTCCTTCTACGAGTAAAATGTCAAAGTCATTGATCATAGAGACGATGTCATCGAGTGTTTTTTCTCTTTGTGAAAAGTAAGTGGTTCGTGTTGGGGAAGTGATAACCACTTCAGCACCTGTTTGTGAAAACTTGTGGCTGTCTTTTCCCTCAACATCAAACTGTGCTTTGTCTTTTGGGTCATTTTTAATGATGGCAACTTTGCGGTCTACAATTAATGTTTTGGCAACTTTCTCTACCAAGGTGGTTTTTCCACTATTGGAAGGACCTGTAAATGCTACAGCAACTCTTTTTTGCACGGTGAACCTTTTTTTTAAATGGATTGAATTATACTTAAATGTTTATTGAAAGTATGTTAAACTCCATTCAACTATTAAGGGAGTGTCATGTTGAGATTATTTTTAGGATTTATGACTGTTCTACTCCTGGTGTCTTGTACCTCAAAAAAAGAAGAGGCCTTACTACAAGTTTACACAGACAAAATAAACTACCATAAACATTTGCAACAAACAGAAAAAGCCATACTCTATGACAACAATGCATCTGCAGCGATACTCACTGCTTCTTACCTCTTTGCACCAACCAAAGACAAAAACGATTCACGCCCAGAAGTGTTTATTGTGGCTGTACAGTTTGATGATGCTGAAAGTCAATCCATTGATTTTAAAGCAAGTAAGGTTACCGAAGCACAGTCAGAATTTATTTTAACCTTAGAGGGACAAAAGGCTTCAAAAGTCAAATCTTTGGCAAAAGGGGATGCGCGCTTAAAAGACATCTCTTTTGTGACACCATGGGGTAAATATTATGAAGTAACTTTCCCTCATACTGCAAAAAAACAATTTAAACTTAACTTTGAGAGTAAAAGTTATGGAAAGTCTACTTTGTCTTTTGCTAAAGTGGCTAAGTTTGTTTATACTAAAAAAGGGTTTTAGGTAGGTATACCTACATTTGAAGTTTTGGTGTTGTAAGGATACAACACCCTACAGATATTTATGTCATTTGAATATTTGTATAACAAAAGGGCGTAGGGTGTTGTGTCCTCACAACACCTTTGAGATTAAAGTCTTACTTCCTAAACTTATCCGTAGCAGAAGGTGTGGCTAACGTTCTTAAGAGTGGAAAGATGCGTGTTTTGACACCTAGTTTATTCATGTAGATGACATAATTTGCCAATACTTTTTTGCCGTACTCTCTGGCTTCTGTATTTTTCATCATTTCCATACTCATGTAGGGCTCATACGCGCCCGTTCTAAAGTTTCTTTTACTACGAATATGTTTACGTGTAAAACCAATGCCACCATTGTAAGCATAGGCAATGAAAAGAGGGTGGTGTAAGTACTTGGTGAGGTAGTTTAAGTGGTAGTCTGCGTACTCTATGGCTTTGTAAGGGTTAAACATCATATCTAAGTCCATATACTCACCCTTTTGCTTGGCAATGTGTTTAATGAGAAAAGGCATGAACTGCATCATACCTAAGGCAAAAGAACGTGAAACAGATGCAGGTACAAAACGACTCTCTTGACGGGCAATGGCATAAATGAGTGCTTGGCGCTCTTTAGGCATGCGTTTCATAGCATCACGGTAAGGCATTGGGAAGTATGACTCTTGGTAATTACAGGCTTTGGCCTTGAGGTACGTATATACCCCAATACTCTCTTGAGACTTATACTTGTTGGCCAAAGAGTTTAAATTTGTACCAGAGTTCATTTTGGCTTTTATTTTTGCCCAGTGTATTGGGTTTTGAACATTATATCCAGAGGCTTTACTCTTCCAAATGGACTCTGTAATGGTTTTAGGGTAACGTTTCTTCATATTGTCAGCCGCCATGAGCGTATAAATGTTAATGTTACAACTTTTACGTAAAGCATCAAGGTAAATCTTGTTCTTTGTACTCATATAGAGCCAAAAGAGTGACTTGTCTTTGTCATACTGTTTATAGTAAGCGCGTCTCGCTACATCAAAATACCCAGAAGCTTGTTTGGCTTTTCCCTGGTTGAGTAGGGCCAAACCATGTTTAAAGTGCTTATGGGCTCTGGATCTTTTTTTCCAATCTACTTTACTTTTTATCCGTGTACGTGATTTAGACTTAGGTATTTTGGCAACTAGACCTGTTTTTTTCCTGTAAGATTCACGCAGTTTTTTATTTAAATGATTGGCTTCAAGGATGATGTTTCTTGCTTCTTGTTTTGAAGTATTTTTTTGTGAAAGCAAACGCCAAATGTAGTAGTCTTTCTCTACAGACTTTGGCATTTTGTGTACTTGAGAGTAAGTAAATGTTTTCGCCTGCAACGCAGAGCCCAAAAATAATACTAAAAATAAAACAGAAGCAAAAAATCTAAACATCATATTTTATCCTAAGAGTGCCTGCATCATTAATGTATCTATAAACTGCAGTCCAAGAATAATCACCAATGGAGAAAGGTCAACACTTGACAAGACAACAAACGGCATCTTCTGTCTTATAAAAGTATACAAAGGATCTGTAAGTTTATAAATAATTTGCACAATAGGGTTATGTGGGTCAGGGCGCACAAAAGAAAGAAGTGCAGCAATAATAACTATCCAGATATAAATGCTAATAACAGTGTGTAAAAGGTGAACTATAGAGTAGATGAAGGCGTACATGTGGCAATCTCCAGTAAATAAGGGTTAATAAGTGGGAATAACTCAGAAAGTTCAGGACCAGTGTCTGTACCTGTGAGTAAATAGCGTAATGGGTTCATGTAGTTTTCACCCTTGAGTCCAGATGTTTTCATAAGGTGCGTATTAAAAGCATCAAAGGTAGAAAACATAGGTGCATCTTGAATGAGTTCAGCCAGAATGGACATCTGCTCTCCATACGGTTCGCAGAGCACTTTTGGTGAAAAGATGGCATCAATTTTTGTTTGAATCCCTTTGGTGGTACTACACTCTTCTAAGTAAAGTTTAGCCAGTTTACCAATGTCTGCATCTGCAAAACCAAACAGTGCAGAGAATGGTATATCTTCTATACGTTTTAAGTGTTCACGGTTAATGAAACGCAGTTTCTCAATGTCAAACTCTACAGCAGTCTTAGAAATGTTCTCAAGTTTAAAGGACTCAATGGCTTCAGGCAGGGTAAAAATCTCTTTAGGTACTTCTGTGTTTCCAAGAAGCAGCAGGTAGTTAATAATAGCATCAGGCACAAAACCCTCTTTAAACATCCATT
>WTAE01000196.1 GCA_013139765.1 Sulfurovum sp. | reverse complement strand
CACAACACGAACTCACCGGTGGACAAATTAATCTCATCATTAAAAACACAGCGTATAAAGTTGCGGTACGTGATGAGTCCGTCTTTTCAAACCAAGATTTCTTAGAAGAGATAGAAAAAGAGTTAGGCTCTAGTTTTGAAGGTTCTAAAAGCATGGGCTTCAAAGTTTAACTATGAAAGGTGGGAAACTCCACCTCGCATGAGGCTAAACTCTCCTAGCTACATTTATTTTGATATCACTATCTCCGCTTTTGCAGCCATAAGTTGGATGATGCCACCTTTGACGTTTAAAGGGGTAAAGCCATTTTTTTCTAAGATACGTGAAGCAGCGATTGAGCGGTTTCCTGTTCGACAATAAACAAGGATTTTTTTGTTTTTATCTGCTTTGAGCATGCCCAAATTGGCTGCCAAAGCATCTACAGGGATGAGTGTGGCATCTCTTAAGTGTCCAGCTTTGTATTCTCCCACGGTTCTGACGTCTAAAAGGGTGACATTGTTGTCATTCTCAAGGTAATGTAATGCTTGTTTGGCGTCTATGGACTCAAAGTTTGCAAGTATCCATCCTTTGGTATAGGCAAACCAAACCATTAGTCCAGCCATGGCAATCCAGTAGAAGATGTTGGTGTATTTCTTTGACATTTTTACTGTCCTTTGTCATTTATTTTACCATTGTAGCCCTTTTTTCTTTGTTTCGCATAGTTACATACTGAAGGCTATCCTGACAAATACTAAGGAGTAGAGAATTTTTTTAATGCTTTTTTAGATAATATAAAGCTAATATTCTGAGAATTTTCGGTCCTATAGTGTATAGTGGTAGAAATTGACGAAAAAAATGAAGGACTTTATATGACTCATGTAATTACAGAACATCCCTATTTTGGTGTATTTGTTTTATTCGCGTTAACAGCAGTAGCGTTCCCCGCAACACTATGGGCTGCACGTTTTGTTTCTAGAAAAATGGCACGACTAGACACGGAAAAACTTAAACTCTCAATTTACGAATGTGGACCAGAGGTCACAAAACAACCGAACACAATTTCAGTACAGTTTTACCTGATAGCACTTTTGTTTATTCTGTTTGATGTAGAGATCATATTTATGTTCCCATGGGCAATTGACTTTAAACTACTTGGCTGGTTTGGTTTTGCAGAGATGTTATTATTTATATTATTACTTGCGATTGGTTTCGTATACGCATGGAAAAAAGGAGCACTTGAATGGCACAGCATCAAGTAAATTATGCCTCTTCGGCAGGCTTACCGATAGCACTAACTTCGGTAGACAAACTAGTAAACTGGGGGCGTTCAAACTCACTTTGGCCGCTTACTTACGGACTCGCATGTTGTGCGATTGAAATGATGGCTTCTGGGGCATCACGTTATGACTTCGATAGAATGGGAACCATTTTTAGAGCAAGTCCAAGACAAGCAGATGTAATGATCTTGGCTGGAACACTTTCTAAAAAACACTCTGAGTTTGCAAGACGTCTTTATGACCAAATGACAGAGCCTAAATGGGTGATTTCAATGGGTTCTTGTGCCAACACGGGTGGTATGTTTAACACGTACGCAACGGTTCAAGGTGTTGACAGAATCATTCCTGTTGACATTTACTTACCAGGCTGTGCACCAAGACCTGAAACACTTCAGTATGCAATGATGATGCTTCAAAAGAAAATCAGAAGAGAATCTGCTGATATGAAGAAGAATACGAAACAAGACTTAACCACACAAACTGGTAAAAGAGCGAGGTTAATATAGTATGAGAAAATATGTACCAAAAGACAACGTTCAAGGTAAAGCGTATTACACAGATAGATTTTGGGTTGCACCACGTGTTCCAAGAACAGAAGTAGAAAATGGACATTTTGCAGCAGTGGTAAAAGCTGTAGGCGAAAATGCAACAGAAGCGTATGTAGAGTTAGGCCAATTGGTCCTTCACATTGACCCAACAAACAACTTTAAAGTGATGAAAACACTTAAAGAAGAGTGTGGGTATACACAATGTTCTGAGCAATCAGCAGTAGACTACTTGGCAAAAGACAATGAGTTCGAACTTTTTTGGCAACTTCTTAATGTAACAGAAGCAAAAAGAGTAAGAGTGGTATGTCGTTTGGCAAATGGCGCAGCGATTGAAAGTGTTCAACCTTTATACCGTTCAGCAAACTTTGCAGAGCGTGAAATGTTTGACATGTTTGGTATTAAAGTAAACAATCACCCATTCTTAAAGCGTATTCTTATGCCTGATGACTGGGAAGGACATCCTTTACTTAAAACATATCCTCTTCAAGGTGATGAGTTTGCTTCATGGTATGAAGTAGATAAAATATTTGGTAAAGAGTACCGTGACATCATTGGGCCTGAAAATAGAGACCCTGCTAAAGTAGATGTGAAAGATACTAAACGTTTCTCAAGAGTAGGATATGAAGTACCATTTGGTGCAGAGTACTCAGAAGAAGAGCAAGACATTAAATACAGTGAAACAGCACTTGTAAACTACAACAAAAAAGAATCTAAGCAATTAGATGAGAGAAGATAGGGGCGAACATGCAAGTATCCAATAAATTAACGCCATTTTTTGAAAACCTCAATTTTGAGCGTGATGACAATAC
>WTAE01000103.1 GCA_013139765.1 Sulfurovum sp. | reverse complement strand
AGAGTGATGTGACATCATCAATGTAAGGGACTTGGTCTTCTAACTCTTCATGGATAGACTTTAGGGTATTAAGAAATTCAAGGGAAAAGATATTGTCACTTTTTATGGCAAGCATAATGCGTTCATCTCGTCCAAATTGCGCCCTAAACTTGTTGTAAGTTATTAAGACGGGGTCATCATCATGCATGAATCCTTCTGTAGATGTGTCCATTTGTATCTGTGGTACATGAGAGAGTGGTGCTGCAAGTAGTGCTAGTACGACGAAGAGTACTTTAAAAGGGTTATCGTGGATAAACCCTCCAAATCTCGCCATGATATTTTCTAATTTTTGATGCATATTTTTCCTTTGTTCATTTTTTATTTCCTTGTCCGAATAAGATTTATTTTTCTAACGATTCATTTATCTGTAATTTGTTTACGTGCGATTTGCTAACTTTTTTACAGAAGCAAACAGTTTTGGTACATTTTTTGCACGTGTGTCCATACCACCAAAAAGGTGAAAACCTTCAAACTTCATAGCACAAAACTCTACAATTGTTTTTTGCCATATCTTTTTGTTGGCACGGCGTATACCATTAAAACGGTATAAGACAGTGGGCGCACCAGAAGTAGAAATGACTGTAACAGACCTGCCTTCAAGCAAACCTATAGGACGTCCATTTTTTCCATATTTGGCTGCAAAACCCATGGTCAGTACGCTGTCAATCCAGTTTTTCAAAATACCTGGCATACTTCCCCACCAAAAAGGATAGACAAATACAATCTCATCTGCATCACTCACCATACTTTGATAGTGTTTTGCATCTTCTGAGACAGGAATATTTGGAAATTCTTCAAAACTGTAGTACGGTAGTTGTACCTCTTCGTAAAGGTCAATAACCCTGACCGTATGACCTTGTTTCTCTTTTTCCTCTTTGTAGATCTCTGTAATACCTCGTGTAAGGTTATGTGAACTTGGATGTGCGGTAATAATAAGTACAGTTGACATGTTAATTCTCCTCTATGAATGATTTAAGTGCTTCAATGTAAACTTCAAAAGCATTTCGACCTTTTTGTGCAATACTCACCACGGTTTTGGGTCTTTTACCTTCAAAACTTTTTACTATTTTTAAATAGCCCTCTTTTTCCAGTTTAGTGAGATGGGACGAAAGGTTCCCATCGGTTACCCCTAAACTCTCTTTCAGAGCTTTAAAGGGTAACTCTTCATTGGTAATGAGGAGTGAGACCAGTTTCGACCTCACGGTTTGATGTAAGAGTGGATCAAACATCTTTTAGTCCTCATCCTCATTAGCATTTTGTAACGCCAACTCTTTTTTCTGATGCCATGCAATGATGGCTGGAAAAATGGCTAATCCTAAAATGACTGCTGCTTTCACAAAGATGAAACAGTTTGAATCTGTACCCACCAAATGTTCTTGATAGCCCCCTACAGCTAAAAGAACAATAGAAAGTAAGACATTAAACTGTGCCATTTTGGTAAATCTGCTTATGTTCAGTACATGTCCCACAGCAAAATACCCTATAGAGATAAGAAATAACCAAGAGAGGTATATGGGGATATAAAGTTCATATTTGGCCAATGTGGCAGAGAGTACAATGAGAAACAAAGAGAGCATAATAAAGTTTTTGGTAATAAAACGCTGACGTAAAGTACAATCAGCTATATCATAAATCTTGTTGACCTTTTTTGTCATGATTCCTTCAGAGATAAAACCAAAAGTTACCAAACCCAAGACCAGCATCGTCCCAAAGAAAATACCTTCTTCATAGGCAGGCACCATCAAAAAAGTTAACAGTATGGCTAAAATACTCCACACATACGTCGCATTATAATTGTAAGGATAAAAACTCTGTTTATCTACCAAATGGCTTTTAATTGCTGATATGTGTTCTAATATTTCATCTTTTTCACTCATTCATGCTCCATTTTCAAAGTACTTTGTATTGCAAAGTATATGGTTACTTTACTTAAATATCTCTAGAAATGAAAGAATTTATGGAAAATGAGAGGGAAAAAGTGGGATTTGTTTAGAAAAAGCACATCAAGGCTTTTTCTAAAATTGGCTTATACCTTGTGCCACACTCTCTTCAAAACGAGCAAATGCTTGGTCCATCGCATTCACTATGTGTGTGGCATCACTTTGTGTAGCCACAGAAGTAGAGAAGAGCCTTGCCACACGTTTATTGCGTTTAAAACTCTCCAAACTCCAAGATGCATCTAGATACACCACACCATTCTGTGCAATAAACCGTGAAATATTCACAGCAACTTTAATATCTGGTTGATTATCTAGTCCCCAAGGGTAGTGGTAGACGGTAGGTTGGTTAAACTTCTTTTGTAGAAAACCTATGAGTCTATTGGTTAAACCTTCATCTAAATCTTCACCCCAAGAAGCACCTAAAAAACTAATTTGGCTTGAAGAGCTTGCTACGGCTATTTCTCTTTTAAACAGATACCCAGGAACAGAGACTTTTTGAACTGCAATTACTTTGTTTTTACGTGCATAAACGTGCGAAGGTTGAGAGGCGACAGAAAGTACATAATAGCTACTGGAACTTCCTATACAACCAGAAAATACAAACAGTGCTAAAAAAGCCAAAAACAGATTAGTAGATTTACGAGTCGTCATTACTTGTCTCCAAATATAAGTGAGTTAGGTTTACGGTTGAGCATACGCAAGAACATTTGCATCTCTTGGGATGTTTTTGTTAAAACTTCAAGTGTCTGAATGAGTTGATGTTTGGCTAAAGATTTATTGCCATAGCCATTGACAACTTTAGAAGTATTTTTAAGCGTTCTGGTCATTTCACGTAAGGCTTTGTCTAACTCATCGGGCATGACTTCAAACGATTTTTTAGATGTGAACTTGTTCACATTTTTCATGGTACTTTTTAAGTCTATCAGAACGCTATTAAGGTTTTCCATTGGTTCTTCACTGGCTTTAACCACTTTGGTCAAAGAGACCATAAGGTCATCAAGTGGTAAGTGGTTAATGGTGTCTAGTATCTCTGTGAGTGATGTCATCATACCTGTAGAACTCTGCGTCGTCATAGGGATTTGTTTATATCTTTTACCCTTGGTTATTTTTCCTGGACCGTCATGGTGGTTAAAGGTCATGTCAATATATTGTGCACCTGTAAGGGGGTCTAATGAGGCAATTTTAGCCCGTAAACCCTCTTTTACAGCTTGATAAAAGTTTGCTTCACCTGTGGTGTTTTTGTCCAGTCTGTCCGTAAAGACACTGGTATCTAACTCTAAGAGTACCCGCCCCACCATTTGATGCATTTTACGGTTGTATGAGAGTTTGATGTCAATGACTTGTCCAATATTAAAGCCATGAAAACGTACCAAAGCATCATCAGACAAACCTGAAATTGCTTCTTGCGTATAAATCGCAAACGTTTTGTTCTCTTTCACGCTTAAACCAATATTTTTTATCTCAGCTTCTGTTTTATTGGTATAGAGGGTATAGATATAATCGTTAGGTACTTTATGGCGTATACTCTTCTTCGCAGGGGAGGAGAAAACAATACCCCCTCTTAAAAGATAACTTAAAGGCGCAATATCGATGTCAAGTTTACCTTTGGTAAAGTCAATATTCATGGTATTTTGCATCCAAAACTTTGAGTGTTTATGCACATACTGCACGTAACGATTTTCAATAAATACAACCACCTCAACACTTTTGTCATCTAAAGAGAGGTATTTGTATTCCACTTTACCCACTTCTATGTCTTTATAGTAGACAGGCATACCCACAGAAATATTTCTTCCTTTTTGTGAAGAGAGATGAAAAAATGCACCTTTACTGCTATCTTGATACGGCTGGATGAGACCAATATGTCTCTTTTTAAACGAGCCACCTGGTTCAGAATAAATATTAATATAGGTACCGGAAAGTAAGGTATCAAGCCCAGAAACACCCGTCAAACCTACTTCAGGTTTTACAATCCAAAACTTTGCATACTCTGTCATATAGGGTGTGGCTGCATCAGAGTTCATACGTACAGTGACGACAACACCCTCTGAAACATCGTTAATATGAATTGCAGTAACTTTACCCACAGGAACATTTTTAAACTTTACCACAGATTGTCCTGCGACAAGTCCCTCATTTTGGGGAAACACGATTTCAATTTCAGGTCCAAGGTCAGAAAAGTACTGATATGCTAAAGATACTGCGATAATAAGGGCTACAAAAGGCACAAGCCAAATGGAGGTAAAAAGGTTAAATTTTGTTGATTCTTTTATTTCTGGTATGTTGTTAGACATCTATCTATTTTCCTTAATAAGTCGTTCATCAAAAGCATGTGCTGCTAAGAGGGTGAAAAAGACTGAAATGGCAAAAGCAGTGGCTGCAGTACCTGCAACGATGTTTACTGAAGACATATGTATCAGTGCTGCAAGTATGGCAACGACAAATACATCTATCATTGACCAGGGGCCAACTGCTTCTGTCATATAATACAATTTATGTTTAGAAATCTTTTTATCTTTTCCTATAGGGTATTTTACACTAATTAACAGATAAATCAATATAAAAAATTTCATCACGGGAATAATGATGGATGCAAAGAAAATAATCATGGCAATTGAGTATGAACCATGTGCCCATAAATAGACAACCCCACCTAAAATGGTACTGCCTTCAGTTGCACCAAACTGGGAGGTTATGAGCATAGGATAAAGGTTTGCTGGAATATAAGCAATCATCGCGGTAATCAAATAAGCCCATGACTTTTCTGTAGAAAAATACTGATGTTTATAAATAGGTGACTCACAACGACGGCAAATATTATTTTTGCCTTTATCAATGTTGACAGCTTCACAGATGGGACAACGTATGAGTTGGTCTTCCTCTACTTCTATCATGATTTGTCCTTGTCTAAAAGTAGTCTTTTACGCAACATCCAGAGTTCAGATATATGTATCTGCTTGACAATATAAATATCTATACCCACAAACACAATGAGTGTCCAGAAAGAAATCCCCATGTGTATTTGTGCCAATCCTATGAGTTTTACCAGTGCCACCATGATGGAGATAAGGAAAATATCTACCATGTTCCAAGGGCTAATGTGTGAAAGTAGAATAAGTAAGTGTTTACTTAAGGCTTTTCCTCTTTTAAAATGGAAAAGGCTAAAGAGCATGATGTTGATGAGAAATATCATGAGAGGAAAGACAAGAATGAGACAGGCACAGAGTAAACCCACAAGAAAAAAACCACTCTCAAAAAGGGCATAAATGGTTTTAGGGATGGTAATATACTGTGATGTACCCAAGATGTCTATTTGTACCAAAGGAAAGGCATTGGCCAATATAAAAAAGATAAGCCCCGCAATACTCAAGGACAAGCCATAGTCTATGAGTTTTGTGTCATAACGGTACAATACAGCACCGCAGCCTACACAACATGCTTTCGCTCCATCTTTGATAGGAGTCTCTTCATGTAAGGTAAAACAGTGCCCACAAATAATAAGATTGTCCAAAGCATCTTCATTTTCAAGTTTCATAGTTATAATTATAACCGAAGCTACTGAATTGAACCATTTAATAATACAAGGAGTCGCATGTCACTACTTTCTATTGGAAAAGAACTACACTATGACGGTCTTGACATACACTCTATAACACTCTGTGAACTTGAGAACCATGTCAGCTTGCAGGACTACGAGTACATCATTATTCATGGGGGTGATGGCAGCATACGACGTGTGGTGAAAATCTTAGACAAAAAAGAGCATCAGGTAAAACTCATACTTAACCCTATAGGCTCTTTTAATGTCATTGCTAAAATGCACCAGGTGCCAAAGTTTAAAGAAGTTTTAGAAAAAATTGTACAGAAAGAAGTCTTAACGATCAAAGAACAAAGCTACTACAGGCTCAACCATGAAATTTTTCTGTTTTCTGCAGGAAACATGGGAGATGTACAGCATATATTTCTCTCAGAAAGCCTACGTTTTGGCTGGCTCAAACATGGTGTAGCTAAATATATACTGGCTTTTCTTTTTTTATTGCCCGTACATCTGATTATGACGCCGTTTATGCTTTTAAGTAAAAGAAAGTTTTTTATATTTACCCCAGCCTCTTTCATTAAGAAATTTGGTAGTTTTTATGGGAGAGTTGAGCCAATACACATAGACTTAGGTTCAGTCTTTCATACCTTAGAACTAGATGGAGACTTAGTCACTATTGAGGAACAAATTCTAGACATTAAAGCAGCAGGCCAGCTAAGTATAGTCACTTAAGCTGGCGTCTCCAAACTCTTATAATACGCCACCACACGGCTGTCCACATTGACTACTCGGTAAAGGTAAGAAGTCAAATCCCCTTTAGAAAAATCAATTTTTAAATGTTTAGGATCAATGGCTCTAGAGATGGCCACATAAAATTGGCTTGGAGCAAAAATATTGTCTACATTACACACCAAATTGTCTATGCTCATTCCTTGGGATTTATGAATAGTAACTGCATAGGCTAGTTTCAATGGAAACTGTGAGAGTGTCGCTAGAGAGATAGTCTCTACCGTTCCATCCTCTTTTACCAACATATCTACCAAATCAAATTCATGACGTTCAACACGTACATACGCTTCTTCTTTTTCTACAATGAGGTGGTCATCTTCTATTTTTCGGAGTATGCCTCTTTCCCCATTCACAAATTTTCCCCATTTGTTTACGGTAAAGAGTATGGGTACTCCCTCTTTAAGGGTTAACTGTTCTGAGATAGGCAACATGTTTTTCCATGTGGCTAACTTTTTTTCATGCACAGAACCAAACATATCAACATTGGCAAAAAGAATAGTCTCTTCAGTTTCAAGTTCATTAATTTTTACACGGTTGGTCTGTTCTACTTCTAAGTTACGTCCGTACAAATAGGTAGGGTCTTTTTCCAAAGAATCATTATTCCACAGTTTTGCCATGTAGTCAATCACTTCTGCATCACAGACACCCTTACGAACTTTAGAAAGTATGTGGGTAAACTCTGCATCGGTGGTACGTTTCATCTCTGTGAGTTCAATCACCATCAAGTCAAACCTTTCCCAAGCCATTGACTCGAAGGCATACAGTTTTGTACCAAATACATCGTTTCTATTGTTTTGCTTCACCACAGGAGGTAACTGAAAGAAATCACCCACAAAAAGTACTTTCCCCAAATAGCCATAATTATTGAGTCTATAGGCGATCATATCAAGTAAATCTGTACTGACCATAGAGATTTCATCAATGATAATAAGGTCTGTGGCTTTGAGTACTTTTTTTAAGTCCATAAGTCGTTTTTTGGCTCGTTTGTCACTCTGGTTCAGTTCATCAAAGTTGGAGGAGATGCCAAAAACAAAAAAACTATGTACGGTAAAGCCACCAATGTTTACAGCAGAGACTCCTGTAGAGCCCAAAGAAACCACTTGTTTGGCTCTTTTTCTAAAGTCAGAAATCACTTCATTCGTAATATAACTCTTCCCTACCCCTGCACCACCAGTGAGAAAGACATTAGAATGTTTCAGTGCTTCCAGTACATCTGTTTTGTCCATAACTATTCTCACCTCTCTCTTTGTAGATTTTAGAACGACATTATATCGTTTTGGGATAAGTTTTGCTATGATACTTTATGATATTTAATACTTTAGATTCTCTGCCCAAAACTATGGGAAATAAGAGAAAAAAACCATGCACACAGAAAACCAGACGTTCTAACATGATGCTGAATCCTCTCAATCTAAAACATTTAAATACTATGGATGCACATGATGCAGATATGATTACACTTAACCTTGAAGATGCCATTGCCCCTGCACGTAAAAAAGAAGCACTCTACAACATTGCACTTTTTCTTTCACATATGGAGACATCTGAGAGTTTTATTATTGTACGTACCAATCCTTTAAATGAAGGGGGTGCAGAAGAGATTTCCTTTCTTAATGATTTTTCTTTTGATGCCATACGTTTGGCCAAAGTCAAAAACCAAAATGAAATTGCACAAGCACTTACCCTCCTTTCCACAGATAAAGAGTTACATATCTCTTTAGAGACCAAAGAAGCCTTTGAGAATCTCTCAACACTCCGTATCGATAAACGGCTCACAACAGCCAATTTAGGCATTTTAGACTTGCTGACCTCACTAGGTCTACCCCAAAGCCTTGTGAGCCTTCACAACCCTAGCATTCACTATATTCTCTCAAAGTTTTTAGTCGATGCAAAAACAGCAGGTATTCATCCCATTTCATTTATGTTTCAAGACTATAATGACACAGAGACTTTTACACAATGGTGCCAACTTGAAAAAATGATGGGTTTTGAAACCAAAGCCTGTATGGGACCTAAACAAGTTGCCATTGCCAATGAGGTTTTTACAGCCAATGCAAAAGACCTTGAGCGCGCGAAACACATTAAAGCCATTTTTGAAAAAAATGCTGCCATACAAGAAAATGGTTTTATGGATGAAACCTATGGTTTTATAGATGAGCCTATTTACAAAGATGCCCTACTCTACTTAAAGGAAAACACTTGAAACATTTAAAAACATTTTTGACACTCCTCTTTCTTCTGCCACTCTTACTTTTAGCCAATGATGACAGACCACCTGTGAAGTATAATTATTTGAAAAAAACAGAAGTAAAAAACTTTATAAACATGATGGTAAATAAATACCATTTTGACAGAAGTTATGTTACAAACACACTCAAACATGCCAAACTAGACAGAGATACACTAGCACGTTACACAGGCAAGTACAAAGTAGGTACTACCAATGGTTCATGGGAACGTTATAAAGCCCATGTTTTAGATGCATCAAGTTTAAAAAAAGCAAAAAAGTTTAAAAGAAAATATGCTTCTACGTTAAGACGTGCCAGCAAAACATACTCTGTAGACATTGGGTATATTGTTGGGTTCATGGGTGTGGAGAGTAAGTTTGGGGAGTACACAGGAGACTACAACATTTTAGATGCCTTAGCCACACTTGCCTTTCACAAGAACCGAATGAAAAAGTTTTTTAAAGCAGAACTCAAACACCTCTTTTTACTAGTACGTGAAAAACACTATAACATCCGTACACTAGAGGGTTCTTTTGCTGGGGCAATGGGTTGTGTACAACAAGTACCTTCTATGGCACGTAAGCACAAGTCTGACTTTAACCGTGATGGTATTACAGATCCTTGGGATGTGGAAGATTGTATTGGATCGATTGCAAAATTTATGCATAAAAATGGTTGGAGAAAAGGGGCTGTTGTGGCTGTACCTACACGTTTTAAAGGCAAACGTTTTAAAGGACTTAAAACATCTCACAGACGTACCTTAAGTTTGGCTACCATTAAAAAGGCAGGGGTCAAACCTTTAAAGTCTTTTCCTGAGTCACGTGCTTACTTACTTAAAAACCGTAACCTTGACCATGATGACATTTATTTGGGTGCAAAGAACTTTCGTGTCTTAACACGTTACAACAATTCAACCTCTTACGGTATGGCCATCCACCTCATTGCAGAGCATGTCAAATAGAATTGAACCCTCTGATTAACCTAGATGTTCACAACATCTCTAGCTTTTGTCTAGGCCAGGCACTCTTTTGAAAGCCTAGCCATAGCTAAGGTGAAAAAGAGTAACGACGCATAGGCGAAAGCTAGTGATGCCCAAAGGGTGGGCTTTGAAAACGTAATCTTGCACAAGATATTTACTTCGTCTTAGCTATGGCTAGGACTTGAAAACCTCTTGCACAATCTCACATTTTCAAAACCCATTGTGAATGTCTAGGTTAATCAGAGGATTCAATTAAGCGATAGGGCTTAACCCTAAATACTTCTGTTCAAAGGCATCATGGGCAAGTGCCTGATCAAAGTAGAAACCTTGAAAAGTATCACACTCCAAAGCCTTTAATATTTCTAACTGTTCTTCGGTTTCAATACCTTCTGCCACAATGGTCAAATTAAAGTTTTTAGCAATAGAAATAATGGTGGCAATCATATTTTTACTATTTTTAGATTTATCCATTTCTGCAACAAAAGATTTATCAATTTTCACTTCACTCACAGGCAATTCTTGCAAATAATTTAAAGCCGAATATCCTGTACCAAAATCATCTATAGAAAATATGATACCAATGTCTTTTAAACGGTTCATATTTCTGACTGCCAGTGCCATATTTTCCGCAAAGACATGTTCAGTAATTTCAAATACAATGGTCTGATTTTCTTTTAACTTAGCAAAGTAGTAGGCATACATGACTTCCACTTCTTCCAAAAATGTCTCATCAATCATTTGGCGAATACTGATGTTAATAGAGAAATATTCTATAAACACTCCTTTTTCATTCCAAGCATGTAAGTTTCTAAATGTCTCATGTAAGACATAAGAGCCTAACTCTAAAATGAGCCCAGTGCTTTCAGCGATAGGTATAAACTCATCAGGAGCCAGTGTGCCAAGTTCATCATCAAACCATCTTACCAAAGCTTCACAGCCAACCATTTCTTGGCTCCTATTAAACTGTGGTTGATAATAGACATGTAATTTGTTACCATGCAGGGTTTGGTGTAACTTTTGTTCTATCACCAAGTGTCTTTCTACTTTTTTAGAAAGGTCTTTGTTAAAGACAATCACACCATCACGGCCTTGAGACTTGGCTTCATACATAGCGATATCTACTTCTCTAATGAAGTTTTTAGTGTCTAAAGAAAAATGGGTAATTTCATGTAAACCAATACTTGCAGAGATATGTAAATTATGTCCATCAATAGTATATTGTGCACGAATCACAGAGAGTAAATTCATTGCAAAGGCATAGGCATCTTCATCACTATAGTCTTTTTCTTCTATCTCTTGACTCACCAAAACAAATTCATCACCACCTAGACGGGCTAAGACATGGGTCTCTTTTGAAAAGGCATCAATTCTTTTTGAAACTTCTTGTAAAAGCTTGTCCCCAATGTCATGGCCTAAAGAGTCATTAATCGTTTTAAAGTGGTCTAAGTCAATGAGTAACATATAAACCACTTTTTTAGTATTCATCAAACGCTCACTCATGGATTCAATGTATTCCATAAAATAACGTCTGTTAAACAGACCTGTCAAAATGTCATGCTGTGCTTGATAATAATTGTTTTGAATCAGTCTGTTGGTATTGTTGGCAGCATAGAGCAACACAGATACAAAAATCAGAGAGAATATAGTTAGCACATAACCAAACCATGTGTCTAAGAAAAGAAAATACAAAGAAAGTGGCAACATAAGGGTAAGTAAGATAGGCACAAACATTCTACGGTCAGAAACCAGTAACGTAGACGCTGTAACAGAAGCACCTAGCTGAGTAAAAATGGCAATATAGTGTAAATTGTGTTCATGATAGCCTATGTTTAAAACAAAAATAACAGACCAAGAAGAAAAAATAATATACATAAAATAGGTTAAATGTTTATACCAAGCAGCCAATTCTGACTTAGTCATTTTTTTGCTATTAAATTTTTTATAGAGAGAAAAGCCATACAAAGAGACTAGAATGAGACCGCCATACCAGAGAGCTGCTGGGAGTAAGCCTGTAAAAAACCAGCCTAAAATGACATAAATGAACCCAGGGATAAGAGACAATCCTATCATGAGTAGAATTTGTTTTTGAAGGAAATTATAATCTTTTTGATGTTTCATATGTTATGCTCTTCTTTACACTCATATCCCTATATTAAGGTATAGAGTAACATAATATTACTTTAAATTAAGCCTAGTATTAGTAAAACTTAATCTTCAAAAATAATGATGTCATAAGCACTTTTTGTCACCAAGGCTTTACTCGAATGCACAGATCCATTACGGTTCACTTTCGAGAGTTCTTCACGTAAAACATCTATTTCTGCTTGCATTTCATCGATCTGTCCTTTAAGCTGCAACACAATATCAACACCTGCGAGGTTTACACCCATTTGACGCGTCAAACGTAAGATGAGTTTCATACGCTCAATATCACGCTGAGAGTACAAACGCATACGCCCTTGTGTACGAGAAGGCTCAACCAAACCTTCTCTCTCATACTGTCGTAGAGTTTGAGGATGGATGTCTAACATTGTTGCTACCACGGAAATGAGGTAAACGGGTTCGTCATAACTATGCATGGCTACTCCTTTTAGAGTTTTGCTTCTATCATCGCTTTGAGTTCATCATCTAAAGTATCGACATCAGGTAAAACAACATTGGCAACCAAATACAAGTCACCTTTCATCGCTGTTTTCCTGTCTGCAACACCTTTGCCTTTAAGTCTAAACTTTTGACCATTTTTAGTATTTTGAGGTACTTTTAAAGAGACCTCTTTTTCTGGTGTTTCAATGGCAATTTTACCACCAAAAAGTGCTTCTTTAAGAGGTACATCAAAAGTTTTGTAGAGGTTGTCACCTTTACGTTCATAGTCATCCGAGGTCGCCACTTCTATTTGTAAAAGCAGGTCTCCTGCTTGTCCTTGATGCTGCTTTCCTTTACCACGTACACGCATGGTCTCGCCACTCTTAATGCCCGCAGGAATTTTGATGTCAAAACTCTGACCATTGGCAGAAACATTGTGTTTACCCCCTTGAATAGAAAGTAAAAAAGGTAGGGTAATACGTGCTTGAATGTCCAAGTCTGGACCACCAAAGCCACCACCGAAGCCACCAAAGCCACCTTGTGCACCACCAAAGCCGCCGCCTCCACCGCCACCAAACATGGAACGAAGGATTTCATCAAGGTCTACACCTTGGCCTTGACCTTGTGCAAAGTCATGGAAGTTTTGTCCACCAAACATTTGGTCACCATACTGGTCATACTGCTGTTTTTTCTCTGCATCTGAAAGCACTTCATACGCTGCATTGATCTCTTTAAACTTTTCAATTGCAGACTCATCTTTGTTAATGTCGGGGTGGTACTTTCTTGCAAGTTTCCTGTAAGACTTTTTGATCTCTTCAGGGCTTGCACTTTCACTCACACCAAGGGTTTCATATAAACTTTTTGCCATTTTTTCTCTCTCATTATAATTTACACAATTATATCAAAAACCTTTAGTCTATGTCAATCAAGTTTGAACTTTCCTTTTACTTTTTTTCTTTATAAGGCACTGTTTTATACCCCTCACCTATCATCTTCATGATGCCACCTTTGAGGTTTATGACCTTATATCCCCTCTGAGCAGACAAATATTTACTTACAATAGCTGTACGAGACCCTACTCTACATATGAGTGCAAATGGTTCATCTTTTTTGACCACTTTGTCTAAATCTTTGATAAAATCTTTCACAGAGAAATCACCTTTTTCATCATAAAACATGATGGTATAAGAACCTTTTACTATACCTGTTTCTTTCCATTCAGCAGGGGTACGTATGTCTATAATTTTAATGTTTTTATTTGCAAAGTCTTGACTTGCCCAGACATGGGTTAATTCTGCCATGAGTGAAGTATAAGTTAGGAGTAAAATTAATATTATTTTTTTCATTATTTTTTCCTTATAATAATTATTATTTCATTCTATAGTATAGCAAATGCAAGTAAATAATCGTAAATCATGTGAGCTTTAAGTACAATACCCTATGAATTATACAGCTATAACAGACATACATGCAGAAGAACTTAAACTTTATCACCAATTCAGAGAACATGCTTTTAAAGCAGATGGCTCTTTTATTGCAGACAGCCCAAAAGTGGTCAATTTACTCATTGAAGAGAAGGTAGAAGTCAAGAGTATATTGGCGACACAAAGCTACTATGATGAACATAAGGCATTGTTAGAAAATCTTGAAGATGCCATCTTTTACCTCGCATCAAAAGAGCAGATGCAAGACTTGGTAGGCCATAAAATACACCATAATGTCATGATGCACGGTATTCGTCCCAAAGAGTCTGCTTTAAATGATTTGGGTGACAACATCCTTATGTTAGATGAGATTAGTTCCACCCAAAACATTGGTGCCATTGCACGTTCTGCTGCTGCCATTGGCATAGACTCTTACCTCGTACCCACCTATGGTCCTCACCCTTATGCCAGACGTGCATTAAGGGTTTCCATGGGGCATATTGCCATGCTAAAAACCCATGTATATTCTGACCTTAAGCTAACGCTTGCAGAACTTAAAAAAAATGGTTACCGTATTTATGCAGCAGAAGTTTGTGAGGGTTCTACCCCACTAAACCAAGTAAAAGTCACTCAAAAATGGGTCTTACTCATGGGACATGAAGGCACAGGTCTTTCCAAAGAAATTCTCTCACTCTGTGATGAAGTAGTCACCATTGAAATGATGGAAGGTGTCAAGAGTTTTAATGTAGGAATTGCAGCATCCATCATGATGTACAAATTTAAACATAACGCATAAAAAACGCGTAGGTCGTGGAATCCCTACCTACGGGTTTTGATATATGTATTATTTTTTAAAAATAAAGCCATTCTCTGTGGCTTGTTTACGAATACTTGTAATGATGGCAGAGCCTAAGTCTTTATCTGTACTTGTTGTTTTTTCTGCAATGTAAGTGTCACGTTTTACCTCTAAATCTCTAATCTCTTTTTGTAAAGCCACACGTTCAACTTTTTTCGATTCTAAGACTTTTTCTATCTCCACTTTACTTTTACCTTTTAAGGTGTCAGGTAAATTTTCTTCTGAAATTTTATCCACGGTATTAGGGTTATCCATATACGCAGAGACCATGTCTAAAGAAGCAGTAGAGTATTGTTTTTTAGACTTCATCAGGTTACGTTCGATGTAAGAGCTTTTTGAGTAGCGCTTAGAGTTGGTATCTTGCTGCTGTCTGTTTCTAATTTTTGACTCTCTCAGAG
>WTAE01000083.1 GCA_013139765.1 Sulfurovum sp. | reverse complement strand
TTGATTTCACATCTTTCTTTATATTAGAAGCAATGCTTGGTCCAACACCTTTTACACGTGTTAAGTCATCAAAAGATTTAAATTTACTTTTCTTTCTCTCTTTAATAATCGCTGCCGCCTTAGCCTCACCAATTCCATTAATCTCTATTAGCTCTGCTTTAGATGCCGAATTCAATTGATTTAAACTCATCGCACATACACTGGTAATAGTAAGCACTAAAAACCCTAAGGTTACTTTTTTTAACATTCTTTTCCTTTTAATATAAAATATTTAGTTATAGTTAAATATAACTAAAGAAGTATATCTAAGTTTTTCTTGTTTTTTATTGTTGCTTCAGTATAATATTCCAAAATATAAGGTATCGACTATGCTGGCTCTATCTCTCGCTTCTTTTTTCATCACAATAGTCACTCTTATACTTATCATAACACTTTCACATAAACATGATTATTTTATGGATGAATCAGATAAAAGCAGACCCCAAAACTATCATAGTCATACTACACCAAGAGCGGGTGGTCTAGGTATATTTGCTGGACTATTACTTTTTGTCCTTTCCCCTTTTGCTCTTAAACTCCTTCTGCCGATTAGCCTTGCATTTCTCTCTGGGATTTTTGAAGATTTTCATAATTCATTAAGTCCAAGACGACGTCTTGCTTTACAGATTATTGCCGCTCTTTCTGCAGTATGGCTCACAGATTCTGTTGTAACATACCTAGGATTAGGAATTTCTATGCCCTATTGGGCAGGTGTTATTTTCAGTATCTTTGCCATTGTCGGTATGATGAATGCTGTGAATATCATTGATGGGTTCAATGGTTTGGCTTCAGGTATCATCCTTCTTATACTTCTCTCTTTTGCAATCGTTTCATATACCCAACACGATATGGATATTTTTTACATTCTCTTAACTACAATAGGTGCGATACTTGCCTTCCTCTTCTTAAATTTTCCAAAAGGTAAAATATTTTTAGGGGATGGTGGAGCCTATATGTTAGGCTTTATTGTAGCCATTATAGGAATATTTCTTGCAAGTACCTATGAGAGGGTCAGCCCTTGGTATATATTGGCTATTTTTATTTATCCTGTTTGGGAAGTTATCTTTTCTATCATTCGGAAGCTTTATATAGGTCTCTCACCTATGCAGCCAGATAGCTATCATTTGCATATGCTTATCTATAGACATATTACAAAGAATAATCCGCTTACCTCTCTATTTATTCTGGGGACAACGATTCCCTTCATGACACTCTCGACTATTTTCCCAAACAAATCCATAAGCAATATTTTCATATCACTTACTTTTATTATTTGCTATTGTATGCTCTACTACATTCTTTACAAAAAAGAGAAAAAAGTTTCTCTTCCATAAGTTACTTTTTTAGTTTATAGATTTTACTATAAGGAGAAGAAACAACGAGCTCAAAAAGATCTTTATCATACTTACCAAGCATGAACATTTGTACATAAGTAGAGTTAAATGTTTTAGAATCCATCACAATAAACTTCCCGTAACTTTTTAAATAAACAATCGAATATTGGCCATTAGCCGTATATCGCTGGGAATGTAACTTTGTTTGACCTTTCTTGGTCAATTCACTAATAACAAAATGCTTTACAGACACTTCTTCTTTACCTAGTGTAATGATGCCTTTATTCATATCAAAGATAATTCCATTTTTAAAAGTAAGAACACCATCCTTGTTACTTTTTTGCTTTGTTGGATAAAAAGCGATTCTTCTTTCTGCACGACCTGTTCTCAAGTCTAAGTTCCCAAAAACAGCTACCGTTGGGAAGATATTTAACATTTTGTAAGGGAGGTACAAATAGATATCTCTTGTCTTTTTAGGTAATTCGTAATCACTACTTTCAAGCTCAAGGAGCAATAAATTAGGATCGAGTTGATTTTCTGTCCCATTATTAAAGAGTGTGTTTACAATGGTGCGATAGTTAGAATCTACATAGGTTTCAACTGCAAGCCGTCCCAAATTGACTGCTAAATCCTTAGAACTTGTCTGCATGATTTTAGAAATAATGAAATTATCATTATTATGTTTACCTCCATCAATTAAAGTAGATGTTTCAGAATAATACCAAATAGGGTACCCATAATCCCACCATGCTAACGTATAATCATCCGGATTAGAAATCTGCTTTAATGTCTCAAGGTCTTGTACCTCTGCCTTACTTAATACCGTAGGAACTTTATAGCTCACAATATGTGTAATGTTTGGTACTAAAAATAATGCCGTCAATAATGTCATATAGATTAAAGTCTTTAACTTATATTGTCTACCCTTCAGTACCAATGCCAAAACAACAAACATACCTAAAAAGAGAAAGGCAATAATAATATCGTAAAACTCTCCTCTATTACTCTGGAAACCATGTTCAAAGATATCAATGAAGCTAACCCATGTTTGCGGGATAATCTGAGCTAATACGCTAAAGAATAAAGATACCTTTTCACCAATTGTTGAAGAATCAACAGCAGGCATATACCGCACAACTAAAGTAACAAGTTGCTCTAAAAGGAGCCAAAATGATATTAAAATAGATACATATACGATAGCTACTTTTTGTTTATCGACTGTTATAATGTAGTAAAAGAAATACACCATAGCCATTGCTGCTACAGGCACAGCATAGACAGTAAATCGAAGTCCTCCCCATAAAGCAAATGCGCCTATTCCAATGAGTGGCAATGCCAAGATAAATGCTCTATGCCGTACAACCAATAGTCCATAACCTAAAAAAGCTATAAAGACACCTACCTGTGACCCAGAGATACGATTTGCAAAAGTTTCAAATGGTATTTTCCCTGCCTCACGAATAGTTTGCACTACAGAATAAAAATGTAAACCCTCATTTGCTGTACCTGTTATTAAATAGCCTGTCACTTTTCTAAATATAAGGTCAAATACATTTCCAAAATACATAAATAAGAGGAAAAGGATTGCAGAAGCAATCATTAGCTTCTTCTGTTCAATAGTAGAGCGATTAAGCATCTGATACAAAAGAATTAAAACAACTATTTTAACCAAATATGAAAAGGGAGCGAGCAAAGGGAAAGGAACAAGTGCAACAAATACCAAGATCATTGAAATATATGTTTCTCTCTCATTTCGATGAGAAAACATCATATACATTGCATAGATAATCCCCATTGCATAAACAATTGATTTTCCCGCATCATACAAGAATGGATAGAGTGCAATAGCAATAGCTGCGTACAAAGCAGAACGTGGCGTAAAGTCCATCGTACTTTTCATTAAAAAATAAAGTATAAACATAGGTGCCATGGCAGAGAACATATCGGTATCATAATAGCCCGTCATCGTACGATTATAATAACTCCAAGCTATAGAACCAAACAATGCCGCCAGAAAACCCCATAGTGCTTGATTGTATAACCTAGTAATTAAAATAATTGGGATAACTACCAAAGAAGAAATAATGGTAGGCATATACAAAAGTATTGTCTCAAAACTAAAAGGTGTTATTTTAGTAAAAAGAACCGTGAAAAATATAACCCCATTATCCCACATATCTCGTATCCCCGGGTTATGCTCATGCATACCAAATAATACATGTTGCGCGCCTGCCGCCCAAGTATATCCATCGTTGGTATTTATCATTAGTTCACCGTTCCAATAGAAATCTAGATTACCTTGAAATTGATAAACCCAAATCATACGTATTGCAAAACTAAATGCGTATGCAATTAATATCAATAAGGAAAGTTCTCCTATCCCTATCTTTTGTTTCTCTACCATATCTTCCCCGTTATTCAAATTTTCGTAACAGAGTATACAGTTTTTCAACTATAAACACTGGTAATACTCTTGGCAAAATGCGTGTAAATACATTCCTAAACACATCAAACTTAGACCAAAAACCTATTTTATATGCTGCTTTTTCTAAAGCAACTTCATTCTTCATGTACTTCCAACCCTGACGTCTAACTATCATCTCTCTACCTGTCCGTGCCTTAAGAAGTACCTTAGGTATGTTGGCAAATTGTTTTCCACACATAAGCATGCGCATCCATAAATAATAATCTTCAAACCCATTCATAGGCTGGTACCCACCAGACTCCAAAACAGCATCTTTTCGAAAAAATACTGTCATATGATTTAAAGGATTTCGGTACTTTGAAAAATTCATAATATCTTCGTGAGAAGCAGGTACTTTTCTCTCTTTTTCACATTCTGTAGCATCAGTATCGAACTCACAAATCCAAGATCCTAAAATATCTATTTTAGGGTTTTTACTAAGGTGAGAAGTTTGTACTTCAAAGCGATGAGGAAGGGCAATATCATCCGTATCCATCCGTGCTATCCACTCATAATTACAATGCCTCATCCCTTCATTCAATGCCTCCCCAAGTCCTACGTTCTGCTCTAAAACTACAATAATATAAGAGGTTTTTGAAACTTTTGTATACTTGTCAATGACAGTGTCAAGTTCAGCCGTTAAGGGCCCATCTTTCACCAGTACAATTTCATTTGCAGCCAATGTTTGATTTTCCATGCTAGCAAGTGCCTCTTCTAAAAAAAGTGGGGACTCTTTATGGTAGACTGAAATTAAAACTGAAAACTTTATACTCATTATTTATCTCTTCCTGGATTCATTATCAAGACTCAAAACTCGCTTTTTTATGAAATTTTATCTCTAAAAAATTTGTTAACTTATCTATAATTTGTACTGATTCTTCCTGTTTATAGTCATCAAATATTGCAACAAAATTATATTCAGTAGACTCTAACTCTTCTAAAATTTTATCTAAAGTCTTTAACGATCTAATTCTCGCAATATATCCATCATTATAATAATAGGGATAAAAATCTTCTTTTAGCAAATGATAATAACGATAAAGATATTGATTAAGATCATTGTCGCTTCTAAATCTATTTTGGGAACACTGCATCATAGGTTCGTTAAATAATTGATGTACTTTTTTGATAGTTGAAAATTTATAGGGTTGTGGATGATGCCAATGTTTTATGAAAAAATATTTTCTCCATATAGATAACAATAAAAAATTACTCAACTTCCCTATAATGGTATAAGAGTGATGAAAAAAAATCTTCTTCTTATCTGTAATCCTGTCAGGTTTTGCCACAGTGTTTATTAGCTTCATACTGTTATTTAAAGATTTTACCCAAGTAGAGTCATCTCTCAAAACTTGAAATATCTTATTGCGAGGGACCCAGCCATGTATTAAAAAATCAACTGGTTTATTATTTTTAAAAAATCTCTCTTGCGAAAGTGGCCTCAATATGATAAAGTCATCATTGAGATAAACAAAATTTTCACTTACACTTTTTAAATTTGCCAAATTCATCTCTATAGATGGAGAACTAAATGTTGGTAAATGTTCTTTATTAAAATAAAGCTCTTCATGGGTAATCATATTAATCTTCGGATGATCAACATCTAGCCATTCTGGGGTATGCCCTTCTGTAATCAAATGAATTTTATTATACCAAGGACAATACAATTCAATACTACGAAGCACATACTTCAAAGTATTTGTATCTCTGTATCTGATTATTCCTGTATCAGTATCATATTCATCTGATAGTTCTGGAGCATAGCGTTCTTTATTTTTTTGCCAATGTCTATCATTGGCATCAACCCAAGGTAAAACAAAATCTATTTTATCCACTTTTCACCCCTTCAACAAAGATGTATAAATTGCTAAATAGTTTTCTGCCATCTTCTCGGAGGTATACATTGAGAGGAATTTATTATACGCATTTTCCACCAAAGTATCATCCTTTAGAGATATATCTCGAATAGCCATAACCAGACTATCAATATCATCTAAAGTAAAAAACCTCAGCTCTTCCTCTGAAAAAAGTTCTCTAAAGATTGGAATATCAGAACAGACAACTGGTTTTTGATGTCTTACTATTTCCTGTAAGGCCAAAGAGAAGCCTTCCGAACGAGCCGAAACTACAAAAAGATCCATATCATCAATAAAAGCTTCTATGTCAGAGTGATAACCTAAAAACTTTACACGATTAGAGACTCCCAATTGTCCTGCTAACTCTTTAAGTGATTCAGACTCCTCTGTCTCTTTCCCCACAATATAAAATACATACTCCGAAAGTTCTGGCATAGCTTTAATAACCTGCTCTAAACCTTTTGTACGATTCACACCTCCAGCTGAAGCTATGGCACCTATTTTAATAGGCGTAGATTCTTTTTTTCTAGTTGTTTTTTCGATTTGTTTTCTATTGGGAATACCATTGTACACATAGGTAATCTGCTTATTCTTCCATATCTTTCTATAATACTTAACAGCATCTCTAGAAAGTGTAACAACTTGATCATGTTCGGATGTAACTAAACTCCAAAGTCTAACCATAAAAAATGATTTCACCTTTCCATAATTATAATCAAAATCTTCCTTGGCATAGTTATGTAAGGTAGTCACCGTTTTAGATTTTTCGATGGCTTTTCTATGCCACCACACATAAGCATCAGGTAACACGCCATGACTATGAATAATATCATAGTCATTAAAATCTATCTTATCAGAGAATTTAATATTATACACAGGCACATCAAAAGAAAGTATCTCTCTATTCATCGGTGTTTTAAAATAGTAAACATCAATTTCATAGTCTTTAAATAAATTTTCAACAAGTTGATGTACTACTTTAATCGGTCCACTTTTAGCCAGGGATGGGATGATATATGCTATCTTCATGATACAGGTTTTCGCAGAAATGTTTTAACAATTAATGAGAATCTCGATTTTCCTAGACTAAAATCATTCCTCACAATAATCATAAGTCGCTTCAAGAATGAGCTTTCCGGGTACGTGATGTATTCTTGAAAGAGTTTTACTTGCTTAGGTTCCATTAGTTTATGATATTCTTCGTAAAACTGTATCGTCTCCTCATAATGTAATTTATTTAACACACAAGCATCTCTTTTAAAAAAGCGTTTTACAATATCGAATCTATTCAAGACTATATTCCCTGTTACATTATCTTCATGCTGTCGATATAACATTAATGATCTTGATATAAAATGTACCTTCCCAAAGGTATGCGCGATTAAGGCAATGATATCATCATGCATAAAAAACTCTCGTTTATAGTTCTGAGCATAGGAAAGTAATTTTTTATTGAAAAGTGTTGAAGATCCTTGGTAGCCAGAATTTAAAAAAAGAAACTGTTTTAGTGAGTCTGCATTAAATCTTTGTATACCTTGTGAAGTAATTACTCCTGTCACATTTGAATACGCATGGGCATCACAATATACTAATCCAGGAAGATTATTTTCAAGATATTTCTCTGCCTGTTTGAGTAAAATTTCTAACTTTTTTTCAAACCATATATCATCTTGATCACAAAAAATAATATATTCTGAATTTGCATATTGAAGAAGAGAGAAAAAGTTTTTTGCTGCTCCTATATTAATCCCTGTACTGTCAATCTTGATAATTCTTGCATCATCATTACAAAATTTTTGAATTATTTTTTTTGTACTGTCAGTCGAGCAATCATCTTTTATCCACAATGTCCAATTTTTATGCGTTTGCTGCTGTAAAGATAAGATTTGGGCCTCAAGATATTTTTCTCCATTATATGTTGCAAGTAATATATCTATATGTTGCATGATTTTATAAATACCTTTTTATATAATTAGTTATCAAAGAGGAGGGGTAAGATGTTAACATCTTACTAAGTTTTACATATTTTTGCTGATGTAATACTTTATTTTCATCTGTTGTGAAGAGTGATTTTTTAATAAAAGGCATTCCCTGATTTAATATAAGATATTCCCAATGTCCTACCGCAGGGTTGTACTTTTTTTGATACTTCTTCCATATAAACTGAAATGTCCCTAGGGTTTTAATTAGTCTTAAATATTTATAGTTTTTATGTCTTATATTTATTTTGTAGCTTCTAAAATGTTCTCTAAGGGGAATATGCTTATTTATAAAAGATTTGGAAATAAATTTATTTTTTAATAATATGCGACTTAGTCCTACCTCATATTGTTTTATAATCTCATCTTTATCATTCAATATTTTGACACGATTCCAAAAATTAGTGAATACGAAAGATTGTAGTATCGGTTTGTTAAAGACAATAAAATAACTCTGTAGATGGTAAGCCACCAATGCACTATCAGTAATCCCCCAAAAGTCACACTCTTTGTCCTGCATTGCATCAAAAATATTTTGTATGGGAACGAGTGGCCCAAAAGCACTGTCATTACAAATAATTAATTCATCATAAAGATCTAAACTCAAATGTTCGATTCCAATCTTATAACTATAAAAATCATACCCAATATTTTCTCGTTTAATCACTTCAATGTTAAGATTTTTCAATTTTCCAATATCATCTTTAGAAATATTCGAGACAGTGACAAATACAAGTTTTTGCACTACAGTCAATAACTCACCTAAATAATAATATACATAATCATCTACCCTGTCATCTTTATCATAATGGGCAAAAACACATGCTCTATCTATCATTATTACCTCTTTAATTCATAATTAAAATTTAGTCTATTCATTTTGAAGTCTAACTATTGTTTTCATTAATTTTAATATTTATTTGCTTATAAAACCACCAACTTGTGAACCATGCACTTGTTAATAAATGAGCGAAAAGAGTTCCTAATGCGACACCCATGAGACCATAGTATTTAAGTAATACTATAGAAAGAACCACATTCAAGCCTGCATCCAAGATAGTCATGTAGGAAGTTTCCCGATGTAAGCCCATTGCTACTATAAAAATTGCACTTACATGTACCCCAACATGCAACATACCAAAAGTAATAAAAATTCTTAGGATATCCTCATCTAATACATATTTAGTCCCTACCCACCATTCAAGCATAGTACTTCCATATATAAACAAAAATCCATATCCTAATAATCCAAGAAAGAGAGAAACTACTAACGTTTTATTATGAAGTTTTAAAATTGCGATATATTTACCCTTTTCGTCTAACTGTGCTATATCTGGTATCATTATATCTACGATTTTAAAAAGTAATCTTTGTGACATAGATACTAGTTTATACCCTATTGCATACACGGCCAAACTACCTACACCGAGATAAGAAGAAATCACTATATTATCACTATTTAAAACGATCATAGCTGATGCCGTTATGATAAAATAGTGTATACTGGGTTTTAACATTTCTTTTAAAAGAGACACATCAAAATATTTTAACGATACAGAAAATGAGATGTTTTTACTTGTTATATAATAGATTACAATTGATGTACCTACACTCATAAATAAATTAATAAGTGCTAATATAATTAATCTCTCCCCATAGTACAGGGCTAAGGACATACATACTGCCGTAAAAATACTGCTTACTATGGAAATATAATTTTGTATATGTAACATATCTTTTGCAAACAAAAGTGTTCCAAAAAGACTAGAAATAAAGTTTATAAAAAAAACTAAGAAAAATATAATAAAGGATAATTTTGCTTCAAAGATATATACATCTGGAATTGTAAATATCATTTCTAAGTTTATAAATAAATATATAAATGCTAACATAGCCAAAGTGCTTATACCTAGATAAAAGAAGAGTGTACTACTTAAATATCTACTGATATATTTAAAATCATCTTGCTTGCTGACCTCTTTTAAGAATGTTGTCCCAAAGCCAAATCCCGTTAAGCCAAAATAGCCAATAATGGTACTAAACAAAACCCATAAACCATACAAATTTGATTCAAGTTTTTCAATCATATAAGGGATTAATAAAAGTGGTATGATTATTTGAACAAACATTTGTAAATATGTTGTTACTATTTTATTGATATATTTTTTATTAAGAATACTCATGAATATTATTTTAATTTGACTCTAAAGCCAAATTGTAAAAACTTTGTATCTTTACCTAGCAAAAATTGTAGGAAAAGCATTTTTAATCCATTTAACGTTTTTTTAGAAAAATAAACTTTATTAATACCATATAATTTTTCTATGGAAAATCCATTATTTAAAAAATCCCGTTTAATGCTATTTAACGTAAAAAATCGTAAATGTGTTTTATCCAAAATACCTTCTTCTTGATATTCCCAATCTTTATCTCTCAACAAATGATATAAATTTGGTAAATACCGTACATTTGGTATAGCCCCGACCATGTATGCATGTGTTTTCACTTTTCTTTGAATTGTTTCATAAAAAAATATATGATCTTGCATATGTTCAATCACATCATTACAAATAATTAAATCAAAATAATCATTAGGGAGTTCATTAACTACCTCTGCATATGTCCCTAGCAAAGCCTTATCTAGTTTACCCCTTGCGATATCTAGAATTTCTTCAACAGGCTCTATACCCCAATATTCACATTGTGTTGTTAAGTTGTTTCTAAAGCCTCCTTCTCCACATCCAACTTCAAGTACTTTAGAATATTTTTTAGGTAAGAAGGGAATTATCTCTGTCCTAAAACCTTTATAATAAATGTCTTGTTTTTCCATACTCACCCTTCTTCAATACATATCTAGTAATTATAACCAAAAATAAGTACTATACTCACACCCCCGGTGCTTTCCACATACTCTCTGTCAATCCTCTATCTACAAGACCCAATTGATTTTTATAAACTTCTTGCCATTGTCTTTGAATATCTTGGTATCTTTGTAAATTGTCTTTATTTGGTTGATACTCTTTCTCCCAAGATACTAGAGTTTCTGCTGCAGTTTCTATATTCTCATAAATGCCTGATCCAACTCCCGCAGCCATGGCAGCACCTAATGCTGTTGCCTCTCTAACCTTTGGTATCTTTATTTTACAGCCAGTTACATCTGCGAGGATTTGACACCATAGGTCTCCTTTACTGGCTCCACCTGCGAAGACAATATCATCTATTTTTAAACCTGTAAAGACTTTTATTTTTTCTAGGTTTATCGCGGAGACAATACAAGCATTTTCTTCTAGGCTTCTAAACATCGAAGCTTTGTTACAAACTTCTGGATCGATGGAGAGGTTTAGGAATGCTGGGGCTGCGTGGTACCATTTTCCGTATTTCATGGAGTCTGAGAAGATGGGGA